>DUUN01000286.1 GCA_012841535.1 Gallicola sp.
ATATAGATTATATTATAATTTAAAGCATTATTAAGAAAGGTAAGAAATGAATAATTTACAATGGCTAAATTGGGCTAATGAATTAAGGTCATTGGCCCTTTCAGGACTTTTTTATTGTGAAGATGAAGTTTTATTAAAGGAATATGAAAAAATAAGGGATTTATCCTATGATATTATTGAAGAATATTCAAGTCATAGTCACGATGAACTAAAGACGTTTTTTTCTAAAGATGCCGGGTATCAGACACCTAAACTAGATAGTAGGGCAGCGGTATTTAAAGAAAAGAAGATTTTATTAGTACAGGAAAATAATGGACTTTGGACTTTACCAGGTGGTTGGGTAGAACCGGACTTATCTATAAAAGAAAACATTATAAAAGAAGTAAGGGAGGAAGCCGGTCTTACAGTTAAACCAACAAGATTAATTGCTATACAAGATAGGAAGAAACATAATAAGCCGATTTATATATATGATTTATGTAGATTTTTTGTACTATGTGAATATATAAATGGTGAATTTGAAGAAAATGAGGAAACTATTAAAAGCGGATATTTTGAACTGGATAGCCTTCCTAAATTAATGACAAGTAAGACAAATTATAAGCAAATTGAGATGTGTTTTAATGCTTACAATAATTTAAGTTCAGATATTTTATTTGACTAAATAGGTGGTGTTTTTTATGGAAAATTTAAATTGGAATAAGGTTACAGAAGAGTTAGACAATATTTATAGACATGGAATTAAAAACACCAAAAATGTTTTTGATATAGACAGGCTTAAAAGAGTAGGAGAAATATCTGATGAAATAAAAAATCATAAAAATAAAGATGATTTTGAAAATATAGATAGATTATTTTTTACAAAAACAGGATATAAGACTCCTAAATTAGACTGTAGAGCAGCTGTTTTTAAGGATAATAAAATCCTACTTGTTCAAGAATTAAATAAGCTTTGGACTATGCCAGGAGGTTGGGTTGACCATAATCTTTCTATAAGGGAGAATATTATAAAGGAAACAATGGAAGAGGCAGGAGTAGATGTTGAGCCAGTAAGAATTATTGCTGTTCAAGATAGAAAAAGACATAATGAGCCAAAGTATACTTACAATATTATAAAGATATTTGTTTTGTGTAAATTAAATGGAGGAAGGTTTCAAAAAAATATTGAAACTTTAAAAAGTGGATATTTTGGAATTGATGAAATTCCTTCAATGTCAAAGGATAGAACAACTTTTGACCAGGTGAAAATGTGTTTTAAGGCTTACTACAATGAGGATTTTAAAGTTGAATTTGATTAGGAGTAAAAAAATGAAATATAAATTAATAGCCAGTGATATGGATGAAACTTTTTTAAATGATAAAAGTGAAATTCCTAAAAATAATTTAGAAATAGTTAAATTACTAGATGAAGATTATGGTATAAAATTTGTTCCAGCATCAGGAAGGGGACAAAATTCTCTACAAAATGAAATCAAGTGGTTAGGTTTCGATAAATTAGATGATGAATATATAATCGGTTTAAACGGTGCTGCAATAACAAAGGCAAAAGATGGAGAGATTTTATATTTTAAGGGATTGGATTTTATAACAGCAGAAAAATTATTTAAATATGGATTAAAAAAGGATATTGGTATACAAGTTTATACTAATAATGATCTTTATGTGTATAACATTAATGACGATGAAGCTAGATTAATGAAGGAAAAAGGCATAAAATGGCAAAATATTCAAAATAATATAGATTTTTTAAAAAATCAAAATATTGCAAAAGTAATTTTTCAAAATACAAATATGAATTATTTAAGAGAAATAATAAATGATTTAGAAGGTAAAATCCGTTCTAAAGCAGGATATACTTTTTCATCTAACAGATATTTAGAGTTTATTTCGCCAAAGGTAAACAAGGGAGAAGGAATTAAAAACCTATGTCGAATATTAGGAATTAATGTTGAGGAGGTTATAGCTATTGGCGATAACCATAATGATTTGGAAATGCTAAAAGTTGCAGGACTTTCTGTAGCAGTATCAAATGCTGTTGATGAAATAAAAAATGTAGTAGACTATGTAGCTGATTCTAGTAATAATGATGGGGTATTAGAAGAGGTTTACGAAAAGTTTATAAAAGGTAATTAAAATTACTTAAATATATATGGAGAATATGATATAATAACCTTTGTATTTTAAACATTATTATGGATTTGGAGGAATAAATGAAGAAATTTTTTATAGTTATGGGAGCTTTAATTGTAGCCCTTTCTATATTTGGAATATGGGATACAGCTAAAACAAAAAAAGAAAATGAAGAAAGAGCTAAAATGACCAGCGTATTTTATGCAGATGTAGAAAAAATAGAAGAAGCAGATGGAAAGAAAAAATTCACAATTGTTGGTATTGAAGGTGAAGAAGGTAGTGATGAAAAATTTGTAGGTAAGAAATATACCTTTACTGAAAATAAAGACACTAAAGCATTTAATGAAAAAGGTGAAGAGGCAAAATTAGCGGACTTTAAAGAAGGCTCAAAAATAGTAATTCAACATATAGGAAAAATAAAAGAAGGGGAAATAAACGAATTAACAGGAGAAGTAACTATAGCTCCATATAACCCGGCAACTGCAGCTGATACTACAGAACCTGCAGAAGAAACATCACCAACAGATGCAACAGAAGAAACTTCAACAGAGGCACCAACAGAAGCTACAGCAGCAGAATAAAATCTGAAAACAAATTAAACAGTTATTAATTGGTTTCCCAATAATAGCTGTTTTTTATTTGAAAGATTATATTTTTAAAAGTATAATGATATTACACACAGAAAGTGTGTGATTTTTTTACAAAGCGATATATTTCTAAAAACACAAGGAGGAATAAATGAAAAATTTAAAAAAAATAGCATTACTTTTAATTTTATCGGTTTTAATGGTGGCTTGTAGTAATGGAGAAAATAATGTAGATAAAGAAACTGAAAAAACTAAAGAAACAGTTGTAGAAACTAAAAAAACAGATGTTAAAGTTGGAACAATTAAAGGGTTTCCCGGAATAGGTATTGTAAATTTAATGGATGAAAATGAAAAGGGTAATACTGAAAACAATTATGAATTTACCATAGGAGGAGCTCCAGATGAATTAAATGCAAAATTAATTTCTGGTGAATTGGATATAGCAACTATTCCAACTAATATGGCAGCAACACTATATAACAAAACCAATGGAGAAATAGAAATACTGGCAGTTAATACTTTAGGGGTAATTAAGTTGGTGTCAACAGATGAGTCAATAAAAAGTCTTGATGATATTAAAGGTAAGGAAGTTTCAGCCAGTGGTAAAGGAGCTATACCACAATATACCTTTGAATATATTTTAAATAAAAAAGGAATTAATCCAAAAAATGATGTAAATATTACATATTATCCTGGTCACGAGGAAATATCCGGTTTACTTTCAGCTGGTCAAGTTTCCATAGCAACTATTCCAGAACCTACTTTAAGCAAGGTAATGGCAGAAAATGAAGATATAAAAATAGTATCGGATTTAACAGATGAATGGAATAAAATTGAAGAAAATATTATCTTATCCCAAGGATGTACAGTAATAAGTAAGAAATTTGCTGAAGAAAACAAGGAAGCTTTAAATGATTTTATAAAGGAATATAAAAAATCTTGTGACTTAGTACATAGTGATTTGGAAAATACAGCAAAAAACTGCGGTAAATTTAATATAGTTCCGGAAAAAATAGCATTAGAAGCAATACCGAAAAGTAATCAGGTCTATATTGATGGGGAAGAGATGAAAACAAAATTAAAGCCATTTTTTGAAATTCTCTTTGATGCAAATCCTGAGTCTGTAGGTGGAAAATTACCCGATGATAACTTTTATTTTACTAAATAAATATGAAAAAACTAATTAAAAATCTACTAATATTATTATTTTGGATTTTTATTTGGGAAATTACCTATAGAATAATAAACAAACCTATTGTATTGCCGTCGCCTAAAAATATAATTATAAAATTAATGGAATTAATACAGGAGAAAAATTTTTATTTTTCAGTATTAAATTCAGTTAAAAGCATAGGTTTTGGTTTTACAATAGCCTATACCCTAGGAATTTTCTTTGCCCTATTAAATTTATTAATTCCTATAACAAAGGATATATTTTTACCTATTTTTAATATATTGAGAGTAACTCCCATAGCGTCTTTTATTATACTTGCACTGGTCTTTATGAAAGTTGAGAAATTGCCAATATTAGTATGTGTTTTTATGGTGTTACCATTAGTTTGGCGTAATGCCATAGAAGGCTTTAAGGCTGTAGATTATAACTTAATTGAAATGTCGGAGTTTTTTAAAGTGAGTAAAATTAGTCAATTAAAAAATATATACTTGCCATATTCCCTGCCATTTTTACTGGCAGCAGTCCATACAGGATTTGGGTATGCATGGAAATCGGTTATAACAGCAGAAGTGATGGCATCAGCAACTATGACAATCGGTAGCCATATAGCTGATGGAAAAATATATCTTAATACAGATGAAATATTTGCTTGGACAATAGTTGTAATAATTATGAGTATATTAACAGAAAAAATAATATTATTTTCAACTAATATATATTTAAATAAATCATATAAAATAAAAGGAGATTCTAATTGATAGAATGTAAAAATATTTCAAAGGAATTTAATAAAAAAATACTGTTTAAAGATTTAAGTTTTAAAATAGGAAATAGAGGAATATATTCTATAATAGGACCTTCAGGTTGTGGGAAAACAACTTTAGCAAGAATAATAATGGGCTTAGAAGAATTAACAGCAGGAGTAATAGAATATAGTAAAAAAATAAAAACCTCTACAGTTTTTCCTGAAAATAGATTGATTCCCAATATAAATGCTTTTCAAAATATTAATTATGTGATAAATAATAAGAATAAGGCTGAAGATTTGTTAAAAATAATAGATATGGAAAATGATGGTAATAAATATCCCAATGAGCTTTCAAATGGAATGAAAAGGAGAGTTTCATTTGCTAGAGGATTCGGGTATAAGTCTGATTTATTTGTATTAGATGAACCTTTTAATGGTTTAGATAAAAAGTTAAAAAATAAAATTGTTGAATTATTAAAAGAGGACTCTACAAAAAGAGCTATATTATTAATAGATCATGATGTTGAAACTATAAGAAAAATTTCAGAAGAAGTTTTAGAATTGGGTAAATATAAATAAGATTATAATAGTTAATTTTTTATAATATTAGAAGTCCTTAGAATAAACAAAAGGCCATTAGTATTTTATTTATTAGGAGGGAAAATGTTTTTTAAAAGAGAGGAATTAGAGAAATTTATTGAAGAAGATATACCATATTTTGATCTAACGAGTTTCTCCTTGGGAATAGAAGAAGGGGAAGCAAGAATTTCTTATTTTACAAGGGAAAATTGTATAGTTAGTGGAAGTGAAGAAGTTAAGGGAATATTTGAAATATTAGGAATAGAAGTTGAAAATTTTGTTAGGTCAGGCTCAGAAGTTGAAGAAGGAACTGAACTAATATCGGGACTAGGGAATGTACAAAATGTTCAATATGCCTGGAAGGTTGGACAAAATCTTTTAGACAACAGCTGTGGCATAGCAACAAAAACTAGGAAATTGGTAAATTTACTTAAAAATAACGGATTTAATATTCCTATTTTAACAACTAGAAAGGTTTTTCCAGGAACGAAAAAACAAGTTACAAAAGCTATCTTAATGGGAGGGGCAGTTCCCCATAGAATGGGACTATCTGAAACAATACTTGTATTTGATCAACATAAGGAATTTCTTGGTGGAATAGAAAATTTTGTAAAAAAACTAGATATGGTAAAGCTAAAATGTTGTGAGAAGAAAATAGTAGTAGAGGTAAAGGACTTTGAAGAAGCTAGAATTCTTGCAAGAGCAGGAATAGATGGGCTACAATTTGATAAGGTAAAAGCTTCGGAACTTGAAGAACTAATTAAGGAATTAAGATTAATAAACCCGAGTATAATAATTTTAGCAGCCGGTGGAATTAATGAAAATAACATATTGGAATATGCTAGAACTGGTGCAAATGGACTTGTAACAACGGCTATGTACCATGCAAAACCAATAGACATAGGAGTAAAAATAAAAGAAGTCTAGGATTACCTAGACTTTTTGTTGAATTCTAAATTGTTAAAATTCTTTCTTTAATTTACTTTTTTCTAAAAAATACATGATTGTACCGAAGATAAAACCACCTATTGAGTAAATTATAATGCTGAAAAACTTAATATTAAAATTTTCTCCTGTTAAAAAAGGACTAAGCATTTCCGTGAAAAGAAATATGGATACTCCCCAAAATATTCCGATAAATAAACTGTTCTTTTTTAGTTTTTTTATTGCTAATCTATACTCTTCCTGGCTATAGCATTCAGTAGTATCTATCTTGTTTTTCCTAATTCCAATAAAAATATATAGGCTAATGAATTCTAATAGTAGAAAGAGGGCAACAGTACCAAAGGAAATGGTATGATTAACAGTATCAATTATAAAACTAATCATCATAAGGACAAGTATCATATAAAATGCAAAAATATATCCTAATGCTAGTTTTTTATTAATTTCTTTTTCTTGATATTCGTCTCTATTATTATTAAAACCTATAAATCTTTTATATAGAAAATTTTCAAACTTATTCATCTTTGTATCTCCTTTTTAAACATGTTCTATTCTTCCTCATCTTCCTCATATTTAACAGATATTTTATATACAAGTCCTAAAATTAAAAATAAAATAATAGGATATAGGGTAAAGCAAAAAATATAATGAGTTGTGGAAATATTATCCATATTTAGTAATATTAATGCTAGGGACATAGGTACTAATGCAGAACCACAAAAAATATCCACTAGAGACTTTTTGTTGATTATATTTTTACCGATATACATAATGGCAGAAAGGTATAGGTATAAGCCATAAAATAATTGTATATATCCGTATAAATTAGTAGCTTTTATGGTGTAATCTTTTTTAAAAAACAATTTTCCAATAGAAATTGTCATTGGTAATATAAATATAAAAAAAATAAGAAATATAGATTTTACCTTACTATCTATATCGTAGGAAATTAATTTTTCCCTTTCATCAGGTGTTTTTTTTAATCCTTCCTTAATGCTTTTTAAATAAACTTTATTCATCATCTTCCTCCTCGTCTAACCAGAATAAATCATCTAGTTTTTTATCTAATGCTCTGCAAATTTTACGACAGAGTTTTATTGTAGGATTATAATCTCCCTTTTCTATAGCATTTATTGTCTGCCGAGATACACCAACAATTATAGCTAAATCTTTCTGTGTCATATCTTTAGCTGCTCTAGCGGATTTTAGTTGTAAGTTTTTAGCCATATAAAACCTCCTGAAAATATAGTAAAATAAAACATATAAAAAGTCAAGTATATTTTACTTTTGATTTATTTTAATTTACATTCATCTAAACTCTAAAAAAGAGTTAGTAAAACCTTTTCAAAAATGATATAATTGGTTATAATATCTATAATAGATAGTGTGAAAACGTTAAATAGCGCAACAAGTATTGTCTATAAAAAAAGTGATTATTGGAGGAATTATGAATTATTTTGATTTTACAAATAAAGTTGCTGTAGTTTTTGGGGCTTCTTCCGGAATAGGTAAAGCAGCAGCTTTAGGTTATGGAGATTCAGGAGCAAAGGTAGCTGTTTTAGCAAGAAGAAAAGAAAAACTTGATGATCTTGTTAAAGAAATGCATGACAAGGGCTATATTGCTACAGCGTTTGAATGTGATGTGACAAATGAAGAAAGCATTAAAAAAGCAGCAAAAGAAGTAGTTGAAAAATATGGAAAAATAGACATATTATTCAACAATGCAGGTATTGCAGTACCAGGATCTGTAGAAAACATTACTGTTGAACAATGGAATAAGTCAATGAATACAAATGTTAGAGGAGCTTACATGGCTATGAAGTACTTAATTCCAGAAATGAAAAAAAACAATTATGGAAAAGTTATTAATACAGCTTCTGTAAATGCAGTACTATTTGATAAAAATGAAGATTTAGTAAGACATGCATATAATGTTTCAAAATCTGCTATGGTAGGTTTAACAAAAGCGGCTGCTGCAACATATATGAAGGATGGTATTACAATTAATACTATTGGACCTGGATTATTTGAAACAGAAATGACAGAGGGAACCCTATTTAAGCATGAAGGTTTTATGAAAGCTTATAATGCGTCAAACCCTGCTGGAAGACCAGGAAAAATGGAAGAATTAATTGGTACAATTATGTATTTATCATCAGATGCATCAAATTATGTAACTGGACAATTAATTTTAGTTGATGGTGGAATTACTTTAGTATAATACAATATAAAGATAGAATAAAAATAGACATGGTTTTCATGTCTATTTTCTATAATAGGACAATTATGATATTATAATATTATAATGGAAATGTTTCCTATTTATATATCCCTTACATTTAAGTATAAATTGAATTTTTTGAAAAACATTTTCAAAACAATATTTATTGTATATAATATTATTAATACAATAATAAATTTAATATAGATAATTGTATATTTTACTTTAATTATCTAAATAAGGAGGAAATATGAATTATTTTGATTTTACAGACAAGGTTGCAGTGGTATTTGGAGCTGATTCAAGAATAGGAAAACTAGCAGCTCTAGGCTATGGTGATTGTGGTGCAAAAGTAGCAATTCTAGCTAAAAACAAAAGCGATTTAGATGATCTTTTTAAAGAAATGGGTGACAAAGGATATATAGCAGTTGCTTTTGAATGTGATGTAACAGATGAGGAAAGTATTAAAAAATCAGCAAAGGAAATAGTTGAAAGATTTGGTAGAATAGACATTCTATTTAACAATTCCGGTGTAATTCAACATGGTTCTGTTGAAGAATTAACTGAAGAAGAATGGAATACTTCTATGAATATAAATGTTAGATCTGCATATTTAGCTATGAAATATTTACTTCCAGAAATGAAGAAAAACAACTATGGAAAAATTGTAAACACTTCATCAGCAAGTGCAATTTCATTTAGTAAAGACGATGTTTTAGTTAGACATGCTTACAATGTATCTAAGGCAGCAATGGTTGGTCTTACTAAAGCAACAGCAGCTACCTATATGAAAGATGGTATTACTGTAAATGCTATAGGCTTGGGAATATTTGAAGATGAATTAAAAGAAGAAAAAGATTTAATTGAAAACTATCTTGCAAATAATCCATCAGGACGTTTAGGAAAAATGGAAGAATTAATGGGTACAATTATGTACTTATCATCAGATGCATCAAATTATGTAACAGGACAATTGTTACTAGTTGATGGTGGTGTTACATTAGTATAATATTTAAAGGGAGAGTTTAATTACTCTCCCTTTTTGTTTCTTTGGTTATATCTTTAAATTTTAAAGATAGTTCACTATCATTTTTATCTTCACCGTATATATAATATACATGCCCAGGTTTTACAGTATAGATAGAAGTAATTTCATCTGTTTGTACAGATTTCTTTAAAGCATGAAGTTCTACATATTGGTATTTTAATTCTAAGGTATTTGTATATTCGAAAATATATCCTTTAGATTTGTCAGGAATTTTCGTAAATATATCTAAATCATCCTTAACCATAGGAACAGGTATTTTTCCATTAATAGATAATATATTTACATAAGCATTTGAAAATAAGTAGCAAATTTTTTCTTCATCGATTTTAGATAGTCTTTTTCTTTCCTTATGTCTTTTATCGTATTTTGAATAAGCATATATTGTAAGTATTGCAACAAAAGCAATAGATATAACATTCATAATATTTGAATCAGCCAAAATAACCTCCAAGATTTTTTGTTTATTTTTTAGTCTATATAAATTATACAACATTATATAAAAAAAGATTAATAGCATTACACCAATAAAGTGTAAAACTATTAATCTTTTATAAATTTTAAATTAATATAGAATCTCCTCTCCATCAAAATAATCTAATTTTTTCACACCTAGTCTTGCAGAAGCAACAGGATAAACTATTTCTGTTGTTTGGGTATTAACCTCTACCAATGTAAATTTTCCATTATTTAAGGCCTTGTTAATAACATCATCTATTTGTGAAATATCATCTATTCTATAGGCTTCGGTATTAGGGTAGGACTTTACTAATTTGCAAAAGTCTGGGTTACATGTAAACTCTATACCGCTATATCTTTTATTACTGCCAAAATACTGTAATTGTCTTACTAAATTTAGGGATGAATTATTAAATAGGAACAACTTAATAGGTAGATTTTGCTCTAAGGCTGTAGCAATTTCAGCAAAATTCATCTGTAAAGAACCATCACCACAAATATTTATAACTGTAGCATCAGGATTGGCTTTAGCTACTCCAATAGCAGCTGGTAGTCCGTATCCCATTGTACCTAATCCACCGGAAGTAATAAATCGGTCAGGTTTTGAAAAATTGTAAAATTGAGCAGCAAACATTTGATGTTGTCCAACTTCAGTACAAATATATGCTTCACCCTTAGTTAAATTACATAATCTATCTATAACCATTGGTGGATTTATATTTTCTTTATTATATTTCATTGGATATTTTTCATCTAGTTTCTTAATATCCTTAATCCAATTAGAATAATCTAATTTATCAATAATTGGGTTAAATTCATCTAGAAAATTTTTAATATCTGAAACTACCGGGTAGTGGGTAGTAATGTTCTTTCCTAATTCAGCAGGGTCAATGTCAACATGAACAATAGTTGCATTTTGAGCAAAATTATCTGTAAGCATAGTTGCTCTGTCATCGAACCTTGCTCCTAGACTTAGAATTAAATCACATTGGTTAATTGCGTAATTTGAAGCTGCTGTTCCATGAAGTCCTAACATACCAAAATAATTTTCAAGGTTGTTATTAATAGCCGCTTTCCCCATTAAGGTAGTTAATATTGGTGCATTTACTTTTTCAAATAATTCTTCTAATTCTTTGAAACATTTTGAATAAACAGCACCTCCCCCAATTAATAAAAGAGGTTTTTCAGATTTTTCTAAAATTCTTTTAATTCTTTCTACCTGTTTTATATTAGGGTAATAATTTGGATTATATCCCATTAATTTAGGTTTAGTAGGTTCAACGTATTCAAAGGTAGTTAATTGAATATCCTTAGGAATATCTATAAGAACAGGTCCTTTTCTACCTGTATTTGCTATATGAAAGGCATTTTCAAAAATTTGTGGAATTTCAGAAGCGTCTTTTACTAAATAACTATGTTTGACTATTGGTAAAGTTATTCCTGTAATATCAACTTCTTGGAAGGCGTCTGTTCCAACCATTGAAGTGGATACTTGTCCTGTTATGGCTATTAATGGAACAGAATCCATAAAAGCTGTAGCTATACCCGTAACTAAATTAGTTGCACCGGGACCGGACGTTGCTAAGCAAACACCTACAGTATCCGAAGTACGGGAATGACCACTGGCAGCATGGGCAGCTGCTTGTTCATTTCTTACTAGTATATGTTCAATATCTGTATTTAAAAGTTCATCATAAAGGGGAGTTACCGCTCCTCCGGGATAACCATAAATATATTTTATATTATTGTCCTCTAATGCTTTTATTACAGCTCTTGCACCGGTTATTTTCATTTAATGGAAACCCCCTTACTTTTTTTAGCACCTCTTGATAAGGCTATCATACCTGTTCTAACTATTTCCTGTATACCATATGGTTGTAAAGCTTTTTCTAAAGCTGAAATTTTACTAGTTGTTCCTGTTGCCTCAATAACAAAGGAATTAACATTCATATCTATTACTTTAGAACGGAAAATATCTACAACTTGTAGAATTTCAGTTCTTGTACTTTTACTTACATTTAACTTAATCATAACTAGTTCTCTTTCAACAAATTCTTCATCAGTTAAATGGATGACTTTAATTACATCTATTAGTTTATAGAGTTGCTTCTCTACTTGTTCAATCGTTTTCTCATCACCGTTTACAACAATTGTCATTCTAGATATTCCTGGAATATCCGTCTCACCAACTGCTAAACTCTTAATATTATATCCTCTTCTTGAGAAAAGACCAGATACTCTTGAAAGTACACCAGCTTTGTTCTCTACAATAACAGAAATTGTATGTTCCATCTTATGTCCTCCTTTGATGAATAAAAAAATGTATTACTAAAAATAGTATTATATTAAAGTATAAAAGTCAATTGTATTTTTTATGAAATAGTATTTATTTGAATAAAACAATTACTGATAATTGAAATAGTTTAAAGGGTATAAACTTATTATAGAGGGGGAATACGTTATGAAACAAAATGTAGATTTAATAAATTTTAAAAATAGTGAAGATGCTCATGAGGTATTTGACAAATTAAGTAATAACCCTATTAAAGATAATTATACAATAAACCAAATGGTTATAGTAAGTAAGAGTAATGACAAAATAATAGTAGAAGATATTTATGATTCAGGCTTAGACACAAGGGATGATATGATAAAGGGAGGCCTAATAGGAGGCCTTGTTGGTATATTAAGTGGTCCTGTAGGAATACTATTATTTAGTGGCCTAGGTGTTTTAATAGGTAATAGAATGGACATAGCTGATGCTACTAAAAATATGTCCTTAATTGAAAAGGTTGGGATTTTAGTAAATGAAGACGAGGAAGCGATTATTCTTCTAATAGAGGAAGAAATAGATGGCATAGATAAAGAACTTGAAGAATATGAACATGTTCTTACAAGATTTAAGGCATCAGAAGTACAGTATGAAGTTGAAGAAGCTAAAGAGCTTGAAAAACATCTAGAAAGAGAAACTAGATATAAAATAAGGGAACAAAAAACAGGTGAAAGAAAAGCAAAGGTTAAAAAATACAGGGAAAAAATATCAGAAGAATTTGATGAATTAAAAGAAAAATTGAAAAAGAAATTTTAATAAAAATATAAATTTGCCATAATTTCATTAATCTTTCATTATCTATAATACAAGAGTAAAAAATATAAAAATATATTTTTAAATAAAAATCCTAGATATATTCCCAATATAGGGCAATTTTGGAATATACCTAGGATTTTAAATATTAATATTTTAATTCAACATGTTCAATA
>DUUN01000585.1 GCA_012841535.1 Gallicola sp.
CTCCTGCTTGCTGATTACCTCATTTCGCGCGAATCCATGTTTGCACACCCCTAAAAACTTTTGAACACCCCTAAGCGACCGCTCTTTTGCAATCGTTAAATTGTATCAATTCCTGCATTATCATTTCAAAGAAGGTTAATTCTTCAACATTTACTTTTTCATCTATATAATTTATTTTATTATCTTTAGGTGTAACAAAAAACTCCAATTTTTCTTGTAATTTACTATTAGAATTTCTTTCTATCCAATATCTGCCTAAAGAATTATTTACTATATATTTTACAACCCAGTCTGTTGTAAATAATTGAGTTGCAGCTGGAATATCAGCTTTTTTTACTGTGCCTTTGTATATGTTAATAACTTTATCTTTATATTCTTCGTTATAATACTGGTATAACCAACCAATAATTTCTATTGTTCCTTTAACTTTTACTTCTTCATCATTGTCTTCTTTTTGAGGATTAATATTAAAATCATTTTCATCTATTTCATTTACTAATTTATAAATAACTCCTGTTTCTTCTATAAATGAAGGTTTAAATAAAAGTTCCAAATAGTCATCGGTTTTTTCGAATAAATATGGTAAATATTCCTTAAGTTCCTCTGTTACCTTAAAGAAGAGAAAGCTAAAGAGTTCTTCATCGGACTCTTTTGTTGCTGATGTTTTTAAATTTATTACATATTCTTTTTCTTGGTCTGTAAAATTTTCAAAAAGATCTAAGTCCAGTATATTGGTTAATATTTCTGGAATATGGTCATTTTCACTTGCTGATGAAAGTACCCTAACTCTTTCTGGTAAATATTCGTTTACCTCCATAAATCTAATGGCTATTAACCTGTTAAACCAAGTGTAGGCTGTTTCTTCTACTATTTGTTCAAAAGCTTCCTCATATTTTTCTGCACCGTTTAATTTTTCTACAAGTTTTTTTCTGTATTTTACTTCTTTTCCTTTTAAGGTAAAATTTCCTACTCCACCAATATTAAAGGACATAAAGTCAGACTCGTCTATTTCCGCTTCTACAATACCTTCTTTATTTATTCCTATTTGAGAAGCTAAGAGAACTACATCATCTCTTAGCTTTCTTCTAGCATAGATAGCAAAATTTCTTAAAGCAGTTTTGTTCATTTTTTCCCTCTTAAAATTCTATATTTATAATATTTTCGTCTTGTAATTGCGATTTTATTTTATCTCTTATTTCCTTTAAGTATTTGTCTAAATCCTCTTCTTTTTCTATTTTCCAAGAACGGCTTGGATTAATATTTCTAAAAAGAATTGTCTTTTGTTTTTTTAATTCAGGTTTTACCTCTATTTTTTTTTCTGTTTCTTTCGTTTTAGAATTTTCTTTTTCTCTTCTTTTCTGTTCTTCTAATGCTTTTTCATATTCTGTATCTGCACTTTTTAAAGCTGATTCAAATATTGTTACAGCTTCAGCCTCAACTGAATGAACATCCTTTAAATTATCATAGCTTTCGGCCTTTTCTACTAGGTTTTTAAACCTTTTTATATGTCTACTTGAAAAATCTTCCTTTAAATTATATTCAGCAGTTTTTTCACTAACTCTTGTTTCAAATTCTTTAATTTGTTCTAGTACAGGAGCCAAGGTAACTTCCAAAATTGGATCGTAAAGATTTAGGAATTTCATTCTTAAATCTGGTAGGTCCTTTATTCTGTTAAAGGGCATGTCCATTTTTAAAATATGATTTATTTCTCCTACAACTTTTTCAATTTCTTCGTCATTTACAAAATTTTTAGAATCTTCATAAATATCCATAGTCAAGGAAGCTTTTTTCCAAATATCTATTTGATTACTTTTTTCATAGGATGTTCCAAAAAATGACTGAACTGGTTCAAAATCCTCTACAAAATCTTCAAAGTCGTCTCTGTTTTTATAGGTATAGTCAAATAATTCTTCCGGTTTTTTGATATTAATTACATAAGTAAATAATTTTTCTCCTGATTTGAGTATTTCCTTTCCAGGATATTTAATATTACTATCCTTATTAGTGAAATATGAGTTATAAATTCTTTCTATTTCCTTTAATTTTCTTTCCGATTCCCTTTTAAAATACTCAGTCATCCCATCGGACTCGTCGGTTCTGATGTCCATGTTGAACAATAGTTTGTAAAGATCTTTTAAGTTTTTCTTCTTTTTAGGATCTATTTCCTTTTTTAGTCCTAGAAGAACCTTGTCTTCAAATTTTTTCTTTGTAATATATTCTAAAATTACTTCTTTTTCTGTATTTAATATATTTACAGGATTACCACTAACAGTAAATTCCAGTTTTCCGTCCATAAATAGTTTGGCTATAAGCCAGCTTATGTCATAATCTACAAAACCGTAAGGTGCTTTTGCAAATTTGTTTTTTATATCCCTAATTGAAACTTTAGCATTTCCCCGAGTTTGTAATAAAACAAATTCTTCTAAATCCCTTAAGGCTAATTCATTTTCTTTTATTTCTTCATCTAAATTCACTTGATTTTTCTTAGTTAATAATGCTCTAATATCTGAAATATCCTTTGTAGCTGTAATATAGTTTAATTTGTTATAGGTATATTTAACAAGGGTTCCTATAGCTTTTGTTAAAGAGGTTTTAAAGTCCATACTATTAGTTGGAACTTCCTCTCCTTCTACATAGTAAGTAGCATTTTTTAAGGCATCTTCTAAAGTTCTTTTACTTCTTTCCCTATACTCCTTTAATTCAGAATTTTTTACTTTTACAATATCTTCAACATTGGGAAAATTTCTTAATTCACTGGAAACTAAAAAACTTTCTATTTGTAACACTTGTTTTTTTTCTTTTAAAAAACTTTCATCTGATGGTAGTTCTACATATACAGCTCTGTCATTACTGCTTAATAGTTTTAAGCTTTCTTTAGCACCATTATATTCTGAACTTGGAGTAATAATTTTAACAAATATTTCTCCTTGTAGGTTACCTACTGGGATTCCATCTACTTCTTTATTAAAGGAGAAGGTATATCTGCCACCAAATTCAGGGTAAATATATTTATCGTTTATATAGATATCGTCAAAAATATCCTTACCTATGCTTTTAGAAACTTCCGTTGATCTTACATCGACTTTAGTAATTAATCTTTCTACTTCTTGTTCCTCATCAGTTAAGAAAATATAAATATCTCCATTTTGTTGAACTAAAGTTTGACTTTTTAGTGTATCTAAAGCCTCTTGAACTTTTTCTTTTAGGGCTAGACGGTCTTCATCTATATTAGATGCCATTAATGTAGTTATATTATCAACTGTTGCTGTTATTTCTTTTACATATTTAACCATAAAGAGTGTTTTTAATACATTAACATTAAAACAATCATCTTCATTATCCGGGTTAATAACCTTATTTTTACTAGCTTGAATAATGACTTTTGCATGGGCTGAGTCTAAAAATTGAGAAAGGGCATTATAGAATTTATCGAAGGATACTAAAACTCCGTCTTCTTCATTTTGAACTCTTTGAGCACTTTCTTTAAACATTGCAAGCATTGAACGCTCCCCTTCAGAAAGGTGTTTACCACTTGCACCAAACTGTCTTATGGCCGTTAAAACATTTGATAATAAATTAAACTGGTAGGGTATATAAGGATAAACTTTTACAAAATCCTCTACATTTTCAAATTTCTTTTTTTCTGCAAGGTCATTAAATATTATTAAATTATCTAGGACTGATTGCTTTTGATTATATAAAACAGTTAAGGTTTCTTTAGCAGTATTATTTTTTTCTAAAATTCTCTTTTCTATTACTTCTGAAACATCTGCAGATGTTAAATTTATTCTTGTGTCAAAACGACCTTGTATTTTGGAAAAATCATCACCTTTTATTACTGTAATTTCATCAATAGCCTCTTGACTTGTTACTACTACCCAAGCTTTCCCTTTACAAGCCGTTCCTAGGTCCTCTACTACTGTTTGTAGATTTAACATTAACTCCCTATTTTCACCAATATATTGGCCAACTTCGTCAACAAAGAAAACAACATGATGATTATTTCCCTTTTCTTCTATATATTTATTAACTAATTCTGAAAATTCTTTAATAGATATGCTGTATTCTTTGGAGGTTATTTTTTCATACCAGCCTTCTGCTGATTCTTCTGTCATGGAATTGGAATTTACCAAGGCTTCTACTAATTCTCCACTTAAGAAGTCCAATTCGTATCTTTTATTTTCCCATTTATCCTCTGTTATTTTTTCAAATTCAGCTTTAAAATCATCATATTTTTCGTTTTTATCAAGCCATCTTTCTAAGTCTGCTACATAGGGATCTGATTCGCTATAGCCTTGCATTTCATTAAATACCTTAAGAAAAACAGATAATATTGCTTCTTTTCCACTACCACCAGTGTCTGATCTTGAGTCTATGTTAAAGAGTATTGAATCAGTAGAAACTTGACTTGCTAATTTCATATTTGCAACGACCATAGGATCGTTTATTTTATTGTCATCTAAGAAAAAATCTATTGCTTTTTTCCCATCTATTTCTTTATTGGATATTAAGTAGGAAAGTATTTTTAATAGATGGGACTTACCACTTCCAAAGAAGCCGGATATCCAAACACCCATTTTATCTGTATAGCCATTTATTCCTTTTGCATAAGCAGTAAAAAAATCTCTAAAATGCTTTTGTAATTCATCTGTTACTACATATTCTTCAAGCTCCTGCTTAATGTTTTCAATATTATCCTGTCCAACTTTAATAACACCTTGGATATCTCTATTTATATCCTTAGTGAACATATCTTTTATTAACATATATAACTCCTTTATTTTATTAATGGAAATGCCCTGTAGTAATTATCGTCTTTAAATTCTCCAAAAAGACTTAAACTCTGTCCATCATACTTCCCAGGATAAAACATTACTACAGGTGATTTGTAAAAATTAAGATGTAAATTATTTAAGATTTTATGACTTCTTACAAAGGGAAATATTTTACCTATGCCTGTTATAAATACAATTGTATTATCTGGTGTATTTTCCTTTATTGTTCTTGTAAAAAAATCATTACCACTGTCCATTCTAAGTAAAGAAGTTATAGCTTTAACAAGCTGTTTCATTCCTTTCTTTTTTTCTATTTCCATACATTTTTCCAAATATTTCTTTTCCCTTAAATGATCGATTAACATCTTATATAAATCATATTCAACAATTTCAAAAGAACTAAACTGTTTTTTTGTAAAATCCTTTAAAAACTCTCTTACTATTATTTCATCTTTAGGAGAATAATCGAATATATAGTATCCAACTTCATTTCCCAATCCTTTATTCTGTAAAAAATCATCCTTTGTAATAACCTGTTCAATTTTATTTAGTTTTTCATAAATATACATTAAAATTCACCTTTTATAGCTTTAATATAGGAATTTAAATTTTCCTCTTCCATTAGCCTTTCTAACTCTAGATCTAGAAAAATATTTTTATAATATGTTTTTCCTTCTACATCTTCTAAAAGTCCAGCTTCTCTTAAATAAGTACCATAAGCACCTATCATTCTCTTTATGGAATTATCGGAAAACTTTGCTACTTCTTCATTGTTGTTTTGCATTTCCCTTAAGAATACCCTTACTATTGAAGGATTGTATTCCTTTGTTCCTAGTTTTATTTCTTCTCTGTATTTTGTATAAACAAATTCAAATAGTAATTGATCTGTAAGTAAAATTCCTAATAAATTTATAATTTTTTGAGTTGAGATATCTGTTTTTTGAAAATAGTCTAATATGTTTTCAGGCAAGGCTCTTGTTCTTCTTTTCATTTCACCTAAAATCTTAATCCCATAGGCTTTAGAAGGTGCTGCAAGAAAATTTCCACTTTCTTGTTTTACTCTAATTTCTTCCGGAGTATAACCTTCATTTAACAAATTTATGTACTTTTTAAATTCTATAAACCAGAATCCTTTACTTACAATACCAGCACTATATTTTCTTGCCATATTAAACCTCCACTTCACAAATATCACTTAGTTGGCATTTTAAAACACGACAAATTCTAACTAATACATCCATGGAAACATATTCGTCCTTGGTGAGTTTCGACAAAGTACTTGTACTCATTTTAGTCAAAACTCTTAAGTCAGATTTTTTCATATCCTTATCTATTAGAAGCTTCCACAGACCTTTATAATTTATATACATTTTCCCCTCTTTTTTCACTTTATTATATATTATTTCATACTATTTAATAGTATCTTAAAAGACACTTCTTAACAAGATATAACTTTGACTTCTCAAATAAAATATTCGCATAAAATAGAGTAGATTATCCGTTCTGGAAAATTATTATAGTTTTTATATATGTTTATATATGATAGATTGTAAAATTAAATGCAACACCTAAAATAAAAAAACTCATAACAAATTCCGATATTTGTGTAAAATGTTAATAACTACAAAAACACACAGGTCGGAGCTTGTTATGAGTTATAAACATCTTACCACTGTGTGACCTTTAGGTTATAAATGAAAGAAACAAAATAGAAATACTTAAAAAAGAGAATTATTCTGAAAGAAGGATTGCTACACTATTAGGTTTTAGCAATTCAACAATAAGTAGAGAAATAAAGAGATGTAAGGGTGAATATTCAGCTAAAATAACTAAAAACGATTATGAAGAAAAATCAAAAAACAAGAGTAGAACATGTTAATTTACACAAGAGCTAGGTGGATTTATTGAAGACATATTAAATAAATCATGGTCTCCTGAGCAGATAGTAGGTAGAGATTTAAAGGGTATTATATCTTTCAAAACCTTTTATAATTGGATATATTCTAAAGTTTTATCTGTCGATTTAAAGGTTTTGCGAAGGAAAGGAAATAGTAGGAAAACTAAAGAAACTAGAGGCAAATTCAATATTGGCAAATCAATATCACAAAGACCAAATCATGTAAAGAAACGCATAGAATTTGGACATTGGGAACTAGATACAGTTGTTTCTTCTAGAGGTAAAAGCAA
>DUUN01000346.1 GCA_012841535.1 Gallicola sp.
ATCAGAATTAAAGTATTTATCAATTTTCATATATTCAATTATTTGTTCAGAAATAGAATTATAATTTTCGTTAAATTTTAATTCGACTGCTTTAAACAAATTTATTAGGTTTAGTTCATTATTAAACTCTACATCAAAATCTAATTCTCCTGATAACATAAATAAATATTCAATTATTTTTTGTTGTAGTTTGTTGCTTTGAAGAAAATATTTTTCATTAAAAGTGTAATCTTCAAATTTTTTATGCAACTTAGTAATTAAAGTTCTCGTGTTTATATCAAAAGGTATATACTGACTTATCATTTCTAAATTCGAAGATATTTTGACGGGGTTATTATCAAGAGACATAACAGTTCTTCCTTCTAAGCCGTTGATTTGGTCATTAACATCTGAAATAAAAGCAGTAAATAAATCTTGATTTTCTATGACTAGCATATTAACTTTATCCTCTATCGACAAATTAAATACTTTATTTATATCTGGATATACAATTTTCACAATATTATCAACCTTTCATCACTGTCTACAATGTCAGATGTGGATTTTCCTATTAAGTATTTTGACTTAGAAAATTGCCTTTCTGTTATAGTGATTATTTGTACTAACCCACGCTTAGGTTTTATGCTTTCTAAATAATTAATCATTGAGTTTAAAGCAGTCTTATTTAATAAAAGCTTACAGTAAACAGATTGTTGAAGCATTATAAAACCAGATTTAATTAAGTTTGTTCTAAATTTTCTATATTCTCTTCTATCAGTTCCTGTTAAAGTTGGCAAATCAAAAAACACAATTGTTCTCATAAATCTATAACTCATTTGTATAAAACTTTATTTTAGATGAATCATTAGAATTTAAAGCATCAAATACACTCCTGGTATATATCTTGATTGCATTTAAAACTGTCTGTTTAGTTCCATCTATAGTTACCCTTTCGTTAAGACTGTCTAAAATTAGATATTTTGCATTCTTGCATAAAACTTGTAAATCATGGTACTTAACTACATCATCTATCAAAGGTCTAAAAGGTTCCATTAAATCAGAGCTAAAGTTAAATTGGTTAAACTGATTTTTATGAAAAATACCAACTTGTGTAATGTAGCCAGAAGAAACAATTTCTCTGTTAAACGCAGATAACAATATACCATAACCAAAGTTTAAACAAGGGTTAAAATCCGAGGAAGCGTTTCTGGTAAACTCTTTACCAAAAATGTTATTAAAGTAAACTTTGGCGGCATGCCCTTCTCTATTAGTTGAATCACCCGCCTTAACTTCCTTAGAAAATACAAAAAGTGATATGAACTCTTCATAAAAGTTGTATTTCTTCAGGACATTAGCCTGTTGAATGATTTTATTTTCAACTATTTTTTGCCAGACATTGTTTTTAGTTTGTTGCTTCCAAGAAAATTGTTCCTGCACTTTGAGGCTCGTGTCATGGCTACCATAATAACTTATCAGTTCACTTAACGGATTTCTTTTTTCATCACAAAAGATAACTTTTATTTTTTTGCTTATAAGTTCTTTCAAAAGGTAGCAGGTAATCGAAACAGCAATATTTTCAATTATTAATATTGCTATTTCGTCTAAAAAAACTCGTCTTGTGTCTTCATTTGACCTAATTACCAAATACCCCATTTTGTAATCAAGTTTGCAATGTTTTGTAATTAATACCGTTCTAAAATTCATCGCTTAATAAATTTCCTGTACTTTTTTCAAATAATCCAGTCGGAGACTGGTCGATTATCTCCACAGATTCAAATGGAAGAGCGGTAATGATCCCGCCTATACTAAATGTTGAACTTTGTTTACTGCCGTTTATTAAAGTTAAATCAACCCCAGGGCTTCTTCCTTCTTTAAAGACTTTTACTATATTGTATATTACATGAATTTGATCTTCAATAGATAACTCCTCAAATAAAAGTTCTGCGGTGGTCATTATTTCGTTTAAGTTCAGGAATATACTAACTTTATTATAGGGTGGCATTATAGCCTTATGTTTAAGTGTTTTGTAAAGTTTTAAGTTTTCTTCTTTTGATAACTTGTCATACTTTTCATTAATAGTTAATTTCACGTTATTTCTTACGGCTTTGTTTATTACGGATTCAACACGTTTCAAATAATTTTCAAATTCAGAACTAAGCAATAACGGCATTGCCGAAGTAACTCTATAACGCTCTCCTGTTTTCGCTCCTAAATTAACTCTATAGCCATCCAAACTAAGTAATGTATTAACCTTCAATATTTTTTTATTTCTAACAAAACTCACGTTTTTTAGACCTAAATTTTCTTCACAATATTTAATAGCAGCTTTGTCGCTCGATAAAAATTTATCTTTATGTAAAAGTTCTACTGGGACGATTGAAATCAATTCTTTATCTTTATGGGTATGTTTAATTAAAGAGAAGAAACTTGCTGTTGCTTTATTATAACCGCCGTATTTATCAATATCTTTATAACTGCTAGTAGGACCTACTTTTTCAGGAGATTTTTTCGGTATTAAAACATTACTTTTACCAGCCTTTAATAAATTTTGGTCGAATAATTCACCTTTTCTAAAGAAAGTGTATCTCACATAGTTAATATCATTTTTGCAATATTGTCTTTTTACATTTGTTATAGTTTGATTATTATCGCTTATCCAAGCTGTTACATCTCCTCTTATGATATTCCTTGATAATAACCCACCTTTTTCTTTAATGTTAACACTATATCTTTCTTTAGATTTAACAAAATTTAAGGGGTTGTTTGTAAATTTAACATTATATACATTACCGATTACTATATTTAAATAAGCATCTTTAGCATGGTGGTAATCATTAAGTATTCTTACTTTAGGTAATTCATATTGGTGTCTGAATTCACTAACCAAACCAGATTTTACATAAACTATTTCAGCACTTGGAAAAATTTTAGTTAATATTGTAGCTAAAGCTTTAGTAGATTGTCTTGTTTCGACTAATTGTCTACTTATAAAACCAGAACGTTCTTCATCAGTAAATCTTGTTTTTCTAGTTAGCCTTCTTAACTTCTCACTTGTTATAAGACCACTTTTTTCTAAATAGTGCCAAAAAGCAGACATTTCATTCTGAACTTCAGGATTAATAGGATACTTATCTCCTTTATCTTGATTACATTTTTTCATAACTAGCACTTTGTTATTATGTATGCTTTCATCTTTGGTAACAGATTGCGGAAATATATGATCAACATCATAATAGTCATTTGTTGTAAGTCGTTCTAATGAAATTGGTTCATGACTATACATACATCTACCTAATTGAGAATAATAAAGAAAGTACTTCTCACTTTTTAATCTGTTTTCTATTTCGTTTTCCAGTTTTTCAGTCCATAACTCACGAGTTTCTTTTTCACAATTCTTATACAATTCTAATAACTTGTCTTTTCTACTCTTAGTTCGTCCTGAATTATCTGAACCTCTTGCCATTTCAACAAATATTTTTTCAGGATCTTTTTTCATAATCGTTTTTATATCTTTTACAATAGCAATTCCTCTGAATATTGATCTTTTAACAGCATTAGGGACATACATATCTTCTAGTAAACCATTTATATCTTGTGGTTTATCTTTATAATATTCATCATTATGTTTA
>DUUN01000731.1 GCA_012841535.1 Gallicola sp.
CATAGAGGGTTAGAAAAAGTTAAAAATGAACTATACCTCTTATTTGGTTGCATGAATTTAAAGAAATTAGCAAATATTATATTGAATAGGGATAAAGACTATTCCTGTTTTTATGTTTAATTTCGAAATGAGTAAATATTTATCAAATATTCAATCTGAAACACAGTTAGCTCTGTGTTTTTTGTTTATTTAAAATAATTATTAATTGTGCAAAAAAACAAAAAAACAGAAAATATTTTAGATATTTTCCAATGATTTTCAAAAAGTTATCATATATACTTTAGTTAAGGGGGTAGTAAAGATGTCTAAAAATTATGATGTACAGACAACTGTAAACGATTTCGCGACTGAAAGAGTTCCTTATAATCAAAGGAAAAGTACAATAAATGTGGCATTAATTGCGGCAGGATTTTGTATTTCAATGTCAGGGTTGTTTACAGGAGCTGCAATGGCAGAAGGATTAAATATTAAAGAGGCATTTATTTCAGCATTTGTGGGAAATTTAATACTATCAGTAATAGGTGGATTTGGGGGACTTATAGGAACGAGAGAAGGTTTATCGAGTTCAAGATTAGCTATGTTTAGTTTTGGGAAGAAGGGATTCAAGATAGTAGCTTTAGTTTTAGCTTTAACAATGGGAGGTTGGTTTTCTGTACAAGCTGGTCTTTTTGGGAATACTATCAATGCTATGTTACCTAATGCTGGATTTTTAACAAAACCAGAGATTGCAAGTTTCTGGGGTGCAATATTAATGATGCTAACAGCAGTTGTAGGTATAAAAGGATTGAGCGTTTTAAGTAATATAGCAGTGCCAGCTATTGCAATATGTGCAACAATTGGAGTTATTGCAGCGTTAAATTCAGTAGGAGGTTGGAATGAAATAACTAAAATAGTTCCGGAAAAATCTTTTGGAATATCAACAGGAATAGTTTTAGTAGTAGGGTCTTTTGCGGCTGGAGCATCTGCACAGGCAGATATTGCAAGATATTCTAAAACATCAAGCGCATCATTAATAGCTACAACATTTGGATACATAATAGCTAATACTTTTATTATATTAGCAGGATATTTAACAACACTAGCAACAGGTATAGGAGATTTGCCTAAAGCAATGATAATGCTTGGATTAGGAATACCAGCATTATTAGTTTTGGTACTTGCTCAGTGGACTACTAATGATAATAACTT
This sequence comes from Gallicola sp., assembly GCA_012841535.1. Lineage (GTDB taxonomy): Bacteria > Bacillota > Clostridia > Tissierellales > Peptoniphilaceae > Miniphocaeibacter. Next base: position 1,189 of record DUUN01000731.1, read on the forward strand.
ATATACTTCTTCGTTAGGCTTAGCAAATATTATTCCAGTGAATAGATCTTATATAGCAATAATAATAGGAATTATTGGAGCTATACTTGGTGCAGCAGGGATAGCAAATAACTTTACAAACTGGTTAGAAATATTAGGAGTGGGAATTCCGCCAATGGCAGGTGTAATAATATGTGATTATTATTTGATAAGTAATATGAGCTATAGTGATGAAAGACTTTCTAAATTACCAGATTGGAACTGGGGAGCTATTATATCATGGGGATTAGGAATAGCAGTAGGATTTGGAATTAAAATGGGAATTGCCTCATTAAATTCATTAATAGTGGCATTTTTAGCGTATTTTATTTTAATGAAATTAACTATCAAAAAAGAAACAAATAAGGAGGAATAAACATGGCAAGAAAAATGGACATGGAATTAACAAAAACAGTTTATAAACTGTTGAAGGAAATGGCAAAGGTTAAACCAGGCGAAAGTGTATTAGTTACTCAAGATTCAATTAGTGACGTATCTGTTGGAGAAGAAATTGTAAAAGTCGCAGATGCTTTAGGGTGTAAAGCAATGCTAGCATGGCATTCAACCCCAAAAGGATATGGTGCTCTTACAATGGACTATTTACCAGATCCATTAAAAGCTTGTGTAACTGAAACAGATGTATGGATAGAGCTTAATGATCAATGGTTACTTTATTCACCTATTTGGGATAAAGCTGTTAATAATGGAAGAACTAGACAAATTATGTTGGGTGGTCTTGGGATAGAAAGAATATATAGAAATATTGGTGCTGTAGATATAAAAATACAAGAAGAATTTCAAACTCTTTTAACTAATTTAACCAAAAAAGCAAAAAAAGTAAGAATTACAAATGAAGCTGGAACAAATGTAGTTTTTGAAAATGATCCAAATAGACCAATTAATAGCGAAATAGACTATTCAACTCCAGGAGCGCATTTTTTATTAGGTCAAATTGGTTGGGCTCCTAAAGAAGATACTATAAATGGAGAAATAGTTTTTGATGGTGCCCTTAGTGGAGGAGGAGATTTAGATCTAGGCGTTTTATCAGAACCAATTACATATGTGGTAGAAGAAGGTAAGATTGTTGAATTTAAGGGAGGCAAGTTAGCAAATAGAGTTAAAGAATATTTTGAATCTCTTAATGATCCTAACATGTATATTGCTGCACATGTATGCTATGGTTGTAGTCCAAATGCTAAATTAGAAGGATGTACTACAGAAGATGAGAGAGTATGGGGTAGTACAGAATGGGGATTTGGTCATCAAGGTTCCAACTATTCAGGAGGAGAACCAAGAGTGGCTAAAAGTCATGTTGATGGTATTAGCTTAGAATGTAGTGTGTGGTTAGATGATGAGCAAATTTTGGATAAAGGAAAATATATTCATCCCGAGTTAAAAGAATTAGCAAAAAAATTAGGAAAGTAATATGAGAAAAATAATGATTGGTGCAGATTATTTTCCACCATATCAATATATTGATGAAAAAGGGGAAATACAAGGTAGCGATTATAATTTTATCAAATCAATTTTCGACAAAATGAATTATGAATTTGAGTTTGTTCTAGGTGATTGGAATGCTATCGAAAAAAAATTTATAAATGGAGAAATCGATGTGGTATTTCAAGTCCAAAAGACAAAAGAACGTGAAAAAACATCATATTTCTCTGATAAAATTAGAGATGCTAAAACAGGAATAATTACAAATAGTAAAAAAATGTCTAATGAAATACAGAAAATAGAAGACATATTGAAAAAGAAGAAAATATTAGCTGTAATAGAAGGATATAATTATGGAGATATAATAGATAGTATAGATAAAAAGTATAAAAAAGCTTATAAAAATGATAAGGGGTTAATTAATCATTTAAATTCTTCAGAAGATGGATTTGCCGTATTTGATATAGGGGTATTTAATAGTTTAAAAGACACCATAAATAAGAAACTATATATTATAGAAGGATTAGGGTTTACTAGGGAATTGTTTGTTATGTTCAAAGAAAAAGATATTAGAGATGAATTTAACAAATGGATTAATTCTGTTAGTATGTGAAAATAAATTATATAAGTAATATACATTATATATTATGGCTCTTTGTCAAATAGTGTTGGTATACAATAAAATAACAAATTATTTTTATATCAGGCAGCTATATAGCTGCCTGATAATTATTTTGTCTTTAGACAGTTGAGTACGCGTAGCGTACGAAACATAAAACCACCTGCTATTAATGTGACCCCAAAAAGTTGGACTTTTTGGGGTCACATTAATAGCAGGTGGTCATGATTTTTTAAAACTATATATAATTGGATTTATTCTAAAGTTTTATCTGTCGATTTAAAGGTTTTGCGAAGGAAAGGAAATAGTAGGAATTCTAAAGAAACTAGAGGCAAATTCAATATTGGCAAATCAATATCACAAAGACCAAATCATGTAAAGAAACGCATAGAATTTGGACATTGGGAACTAGATACAGTTGTTTCTTCTAGAGGTAAAAGCAA
>DUUN01000665.1 GCA_012841535.1 Gallicola sp.
AACTCTTGAATCCCTTGAGCTTTGGCTTTTGCGATGTCATCATCAATAAAGACCTTCATCCGTGGTGGGTATATAATCTTGCTTTCAGGTGCATCAGCTTCCAGAACAACCGTATCATCGTTTAATAAGTAATAGACTACTTTCGAACCACCAGTTCCCTCTTCATAAGCTCTATCTAAGCAGACTGCTCGGTTAATAGTCGTGAAGTCGTTTTTTACCTTTGGTAGTTCAAAATCACTTAGTTTTAAGTTGATTTCCTCACTGATTACTCTTACTTTAAACTTGATTTCTTTTTTTGCCACATCAACTACTGCATCCACATAGCATTCATAGATAGCATTAACCGCTTGAAGTGTTTGCCAAATGTTACCGACCATTTTAGATCTTTCAATCGCTTCTTCTTTAAACACTATAGGATTAATTAAGAGGTCTTCTAAATCAATTGTGATGTTAACACCAATATTGTTATATTCATCATTTACTAGGCCCAATAGATATGCATAAAGTCCTGAAACAGAACCTTTAGTTCTAACGGGATTCGAACCTATGAATAAAAAAAGCCATCTTGATAGATGACTTGAATTCCTATTTGGTATATAAAGGTAAACCTTTTTGTTTCTTATAAAATTAATATATTCTGAGGCTTTAAAATGCTAATTTCATGAAAACCTATTAAAATACTATATTTTACTTGTTTTTATTACTTAATAATTGTATAATATATTATGTCATAAAGGTTTACATTTATGAACTTATTGTAAAATGGAGGAAAATATGAAAGAAAAAGGAATTAAAATTTGGTTAGTTGTTTTACTAGTGATTTTATTTTGGCCTGGAGCATTAATTTATGTATTAATTTATGTTCTTGCAAAAGGTAAAGGGAAAAATTCAGAAAACAAGGAAGTGACGAGTGAAAATCAAGTGCAAGAAGTAAATTCTAGTAGCACTTCTGGTGCTGCAGTAGTTATGCCATTGAATTTAGACTTAGAAGCAGAAGGATTGATATATGAAATTAAAGGTGCTCAAAAAATTTTAAGAATTTATGATGATAGAGTAACTTTAGAACAAGTAAAAAATGCACGTGCATTATTATCACGAAACTGGTTTCAAGGAATTAAAGAGATTTATTATGATGACATGTTAGGACTACAATGTAAAGAAGCTTCAAAGTTAGTTTTAGGTTATATTCAATTTGAAACAGCAAGTAGTAGAGGTGGAGATAATTTTAATAGTGAAAATAGTTGGACTTATGATATGAATGTTAATGTATCAAATACTGTAGCTAAGGAAATTCAAGAATTTGTTAGAAAAAAAATTAGATTAGCTAAAAATCCTCAACCTCAGCAATCACAACAAGTTTCAACAGCTGATGAAATGTTGAAATGGAAGGATCTATATGATGCTGGTGTAATTTCAGAAGAAGAATTTAACGAAAAGAAAAAGGCATTATTAAAGTAAAATGATTGAATTTTTTATATTGCTTGGTATATTGCTTGGTTTGGGCGGTGGATTAATCCCAATTCTCGTGGTATTGCTCTTAATTAGAAACAAAAGAAAAAGATTAAATGAAAAATTTATCAGTCTTGGAAGTTTAATTGGAAGAACATATACTGAAATAGTATTATATTGTGGTTCTCCTGAAACAAACATGATGCGCCGCGATAGTTATGGTAATATAATAAGAGAATGCGAGTGGCGGGATTATGAATTCCGCATTACGTTATTCTTTGATAAAGATGGATATTGTATTTCAATTGGAAATCAAACATCTGGATATTATTAAAAAATAGTATATATAGGTTTTTTGAAAAATTTATGATACAATAAATAATAAAGGTTATATATTCTCCGTTAGGAGATAAAATAACCTTTTATTATTTTAAGACATTTTTTGAAATCTATAGGTCTTCTGAAAAGAGGATCTATTTTTTTATACATTTATGAAACATTTAGATTTAAATAATAATAGTTGTAAATACAACTATTGGAGACTGACCACGGACTCGAACCATTAACTTACGGGTGTCGAACCTTAAGTTCTAATGGGACTCGAAGATATTAGTGATAATGGTGGAAATATAACAGGAATTATGGTAAAATAAAACTAAATAAAATTGAACTAATAAATTGTTAGGAGATTTAATTATGAGAAAAATATTCAATAATTATTCTAGTAAAAATGATATTAATATTAGACAAATTGTAGCATATAAAGATAATATACTAGAGATAGAAGAATATAGAGAAGGATTTACTAGAGAAGACACAATGAATGTTATGAGTGTTACTAAATCAATAACAGCTTTATTAGTTGTTATCGCAATTGATAAGGGATATATTAAAAGTGTTGATGATTTTGTAATGGATTATTATAAAGATATTTATACTCCTAAAAGAGGTGAAAAAACAATTTATACTGTAACTATTAAACATCTTCTTACTATGATGGCACCATATAAAGGTAAAAGTGAACCGTGGAAAAAAGTGTGCACGTCAGATGATTGGTCTCTTTCTATTTTGGATTTTTTAGGAGGAAGAAATAGTGTGACTAATGAATTTAGATATCATACGTTAGGAACTCAAATATTATTAGGAATAATAAGAATTGCAAGTGGAATGAATGTATTAGAATTTGCAAATGAATATTTATTAAAACCTTTAGGAATTGAACCAAGAGTAAATGCAAATTGTAAATCTAAAGAAGATCAATTTACTTATTTAAAGAATAAAGGACCACATGGTAAAGTTTGGTTTATGGATCCAACTGATATGCCTACTGCTGGATGGGGATTATCATTATCAGCATATGAAATGGCACAAATAGGTTTATTAGTTTTAAATAATGGAGTTTATAATAACGCAAGGGTTATTAGCGAAGAATATATAAAAGAAATGACTCAATCATATGTTTCATTAGACTATAAATTTGGTAATCAAGATTATGGATATTTATGGTGGTTACCACATAGAAATGAAGAAGTAATCGCTGCAATTGGTGATGGTGGCAATGTTATTTATATAAATAGAAAATATAATATCGTTGTAGCAGTTACAGGATATTTTAAACCCATGATTTTCGATAGAATTGAATATATAGAAAAAAATATTGTAGAATCATTAATCAAATAGATGAATTCTTATTTTATCAAGTAATTAAGAGTATTATTGTTTATGTAATGATAAGTAATAATAGCCTGATTATAATTATTTTTTAATGATGAATTTTCCTTTATCGGCAAAATATCACTTAAAATATAATTTAAATTATTTGATATTTTGCCGATAATGTGATATAATAATAGAAACTTGAGGTGCTATTATGAAATTTTTAAGTGTAGCTGAAATAGCAAAACTATGGAATGTGTCAGAGCGAAGTGTTAGAAATTATTGTGCTGAAGGAAGAATCCCTGGTGCTTATCTTGTTGGTAAAACTTGGATGATACCAAGTGATGCTGTTAAACCTGATAGAAAAGTAAGATTATCTAATAGTAAGAAAACATTACTTGATATTTTAAAATTAGAAAAAGAATCGAAACTTAAAGGTGGAATATATCATAAGGTTCAAATAGAGCTGACGTATAACTCTAACCACATAGAAGGAAGTCGTCTTACACATGATCAAACAAGATACATATATGAAACTAATACAATAGGTTTAACTGATGAAGTTATTAATGTTGATGATATTGTTGTAACTGCTAATCACTTTAGATGTATAGATTTAATCATAGACAAAGCTAATCTGAATATTACTGAAAATTTAATAAAACAATTACACTTTATTTTAAAAAATGGGACAACTGATAGTAGAAAAAATTGGTTTGTTGTAGGTGATTATAAAAAACTTCCAAATGAAGTTGGTGGAAGAGTCACAACAAGTCCAGAAAAAGTAGAAGAAGAAGTTAAATCTTTAATAGAATGCTATAATAATATTAAAAATAAAACATTAAATGATATAATCGAGTTTCATTATAGATTTGAATATATCCATCCTTTTCAAGATGGTAATGGTAGGGTAGGTAGGCTTTTAATGTTTAAGGAATGTCTTAAATATAACATAGTTCCTTTTATAGTAGATGAAACACTAAAGATGTTTTATTATAGAGGGCTAAAAGAATGGGAACAAGAAAAAGGATATTTGATTGATACGTGTCTTGCAGCACAAGATCAATTTAAAGAGTATCTTGATTATTTCAGAATTGAGTATGATAAGTAACTTTTTGTTAATTAAACAGAATTAGGTTATTACTACAAAAAGATACATTTGATACTTTTTATTTTGTAAATTAAAGAAAAAGCACTTTCTGATTTATAAAACATTAAAAAAATACTTTTTGTCGTAATGACACATTTTTTGAAATCTATAGGTCTTCTGAAAAGAGGATCTATTTTTAATTTTTATAGGATATTTTAGCCAATTATGGTTATAAGATCATCTTTTTATATGCATTTATGAAACATTTAGATTTAAAGACTAATAGTTGTATTTACAACTATTGGAGACTGACCACGGACTCGAACCATTAACTTACGGGTGTCGAACCTATTGTTCTTAAATCAATTACTGCATCGCAATTTAAGAGTTGCCTTACATCAACCGCATTAATCACCGTTTTCCCACTTTCCGTCTTTGGTACACCTGAATACATCAAAGCTTTGATACTGCCACGATCTT
>DUUN01000181.1 GCA_012841535.1 Gallicola sp.
ATTTTTCTGAAGCTTCAGAAAAAATGGGGTTAATACATCTTCCTCAACTTATATTTGAAAGGAATGAAGAAACTGATAGACATGATACAGATTACACATTTGGTTATTTTGGTGATTATCATTCATATGTCAGAAATATATGGCCATTTTACGAAGCTTGCAAATCTACAAGAACAAAAACATATATTATCGGCAATACCGACAACTATTTAGAAGCAACTGATACTATAGAGGTTAGAAATAGAGTAAGTCTCAGTGAATTGAAAGTTTTTCAAGATAAAACAGATGTATTAGTACATCTTAGTAATTTAAGGGGCGGTCAAATACCTGGAAAAATATACCATTATTCTTCAACTAATAAACCTATTCTTTTTATATTAGATGGAACAGATGAAGAAAAAGAAATCATTTATAACTATTTTAAAAAATATAATAGATATATTTTTTGTAATAATGATGTTTATAGTATAGTATCTAAAATTAATGGAATAAAAAAAATAAAAAATGAAGAATTAAAAAAAGAAAGTGTTACCGAATTCACACCCAAAGCTGTAGTAGAAAGACTGATTACAGATTTGGAGTGATACTGTCATATACCAATATTCCTATATTTGCACTAAAAATATTTGAATAGGGACATTAATACTACAATATAGAATTAATGGTAACCTATGCCCTGCATTATATATTATAAAAAGGGATTAAGACCTTATAAAATAGTATGCAAGAGGATAAATAATACGGCTCACGAAGAAAGTAGGCATATAAACTCACTTCATATGCTTTTCATAGTAACGCTTTTCATAAAGCTTGGATTTTCGATATTATAAAGAACTATTAAGTTTGAAAATAGATGCTCTATAAAAATCCTATACTTATATATAGTTTTGCCGGTGTGGGATTTAGCAAACAAAGCGTTTTTATTCTTTTATCATCTTTAAATACTTCGATAGTATGTAAGCGTCAAATAGCCCCGTACATGGAATGTTTAGTTTAATAATAGTACAATCATACCAAACCGGTTGAAAAACTTTACACACTTTTTCAAGTTTTTCAACCAAAGTTAAACTTTTTCAACCATGATGGGGTGATTGTATGAATACACGAAAGATTGGAAAAGAATATCGACTGAACAAATGGGCGCAAATAATTCAGGCCCGTATAGAAAGCGGCAAAAGTGTTAAGGATTTCTGTGAAGAGGCGGGCGTAAATAAAAACGCATATTTTTACTGGCAGCCGGTATGCTAAACTAGAAAATGTCGGGTGACAGCATCAAGACAATTTCCAGTTATGCAGTGCTCGGAAAGGAGGCTCAAATCGTCAAAGTGTTGGCAAATTGGCGAAAACATTTTATCATAAAGTAGTGGTTTATTTATTGGCAATTGTCGTTTTTAACAAGTTATAATATCATAATAGAACTATTTTTTATAACGGAGGTATTGGATGAAAATTGGAATTATTACAATTCACTATGGAGTAAATTATGGTTCAGCTTTACAAGCGTATGCGTTAACCAGATTCTTAAATGAGAATGGATTTGATGCTGAGATTATTAATTACATACCAAAACGTTATCGTATTACACCTTATTTTTCAAGTTCAAAGAAAAATTATTTGTTAAAAATAGTATTCATTATAGCGAGAGCTCCAATACTTTTTTTGCATAGGAAAGTTTTCTATGATTTTCTTAAGAAATATGTTCCGTTATCCAAATTATATAAAACAGATGATAAGATCTATAAAGAGAATTTCAAATATGATGTTTTTATAACTGGAAGTGATCAGGTATGGAATAAAGATTACAATGGAGAAACTCAAGACATATATTATCTAAACTTTGCACCTAAAGGCGCTATTAAGATTTCATGCTCTGCAAGTTTTGGGAAGTCAGATATAACTGATAAAAAAGAACTAATGGAAATAAATAAGGTATTAAAAAATTATAAAGCTATTTCTATAAGAGAGAATTCAGGATTAAAAATATTATATAAAGCTGGTATAAAAAATGCCGTGCAAGTTTTGGATCCAACGTTTTTATATAATAGAGATACTTGGAAAAAGCATTTTAAAACTAAAAGATTAATTCAAGAGCCATATATATTAATCTATGCTTTAGATGGAGAAGAAGAAAAATTGATTAACTATTCTAATTTAATTGCCAAAATGAAAGGATATAAGACTGCTTTATTAAGCGTAGCAAATAAAAAACAACATAGAAGTCGAGTAGATTATTGTTTCCGTAATAAAAGCCCTGAATATTTTATCGAATTATTTAGTAATGCCAGCTATATTGTTACAAATTCCTTTCATGGTGTAGCATTTTCAATTAATTTTGAAAAACAATTCGTTGCAGTGAGTAGAAAAGCTTATAATTCAAGATTAGAAAGTATATTGAATATGTTTAATTTAATTCATAGACTTATCAACCGAACTTCTTCTAATTTAGATTTAAATACTGCGCTAAGTGAGATTAATTATTCGAAAATTCGCTCTTTAATTGAAGAACAACGAAATAAACTTAATAGCTTCTTAATGAATAATCTTAAGTTAAATCATAAGGAGTAAAAAAATGACAACAAAAACTGAAAGCTCAACACTAAGACTTATAAAAAATACAGCTATTTTCTTTTTTGGTACAATATTATCAAGAGTCATATCTTTTTTTATGTTACCATTATATACTTCATATATAAATCCTGCTGATTTCGGTTATTATGATTTGTCAATAACATATATTACAATTGTTACCTTCACTCTCTTTTTTGATATATGGGTAACTACTATGAGGTTTATGTATGAGAAAAATGAAAATGAATGGAAGTGGAAAGTAAGTCAGTCAGGTTTTGTAATTTTCATGGGCTCTTTTATATTATTATTTATAATCGGACTAATTGTCAATTTTAATTATGATATTCAGTATTTATGGTTAATAATTGGCTATGCACTAACAATAACACTGACAAATATGTTGTTATATATAGCAAGGGGCTATGGCAATAATATAGAATATTCCATTTCAGGAATAATAAATACATTGGTTATTGTTGCAACAAATATTATTTTGATTGTCGTAATGAAAATGGATTTTTCGTCTCTGTATATAGCAGCAATACTTGGTCATATAGTTCAATGTTTTTATATAGAATTAAAAGTAAAAATTGTAAGGAATTTATTTAAAACAAAATTAGACTTTAGTTTTATAAAAGATATGTTTTTATATTCTTTACCATTATCGATTAATTCAATTTCCTATTGGTTACTTACAAGTTTTAATAAAATTGTAGTGGAAACTATTATGTCTATTGAGTATAATGGATATTATGCGATTGGAAATAGATTTGGTTCTGCTTTGTCACTAATAACGAATAGCTTTACATTAGCTTGGCAAGATTTATCATTCTCAAGAAGTGCTTATGATAAAAATAATGGAGTTTATTATTCAAAAGCATGTAATAAATACCTCACTTTTTTAGGGATGGGGGCATGTGTTTTAATTCCATTATTTAATATATTATTTAATTTTTTTATTAATGATTCATACTATCCAGCTAAGTCGACAATACCTTTATTTATAATAGTAGCCTTATTAAGTGCATATTCAACATTTATA
>DUUN01000654.1 GCA_012841535.1 Gallicola sp.
AAGCATATGTTATCAACATCACAGGTGATTCTTACAGATTAAGGGTTACAAAAGAATGGTTGAACAGGTAAAAAGTGACCCAATTTTAAAATATCAATCTGACCCAATTTTATGTTGACATATACATACTTGATGGAAGACTAGAAATTGATAATAATCGTTGTGAGAGAATGATGAAAAGTTTTGTAATTGGTAGAAAAAACTTCTTATTTTGTTTTAGCGAAGGTGGAGCAGATGCATCAGCATTACTATATAGTATTACTGAAACAGCATATGCAAATAACCTTAATGTAGAAGGTTATTTATCATACGTTTTTAATCAACTCCCACTCATTGATATATCAAACGAAAAAGAACTAGAACTATTACTACCATACAGTACTTCACTACCAGAAGAATTAAAAATCAGATCAAAACAATAATAAAAAGATATCATTGTACTTACATTGTACGCTGATATCTTTTTTTCTTCAATACGTCGCATTTTACACGCTTACGTTCAATCACTATCTAGAGCCTGTTCCCCTTAAAATTAAGGCTAAAACACCAAATTTTCGCTATTTTACCCCCAATATAAGTATATGAATTGTATCAAAGTAATTGTTCTTTTATGGCAACGTTACACAATTTTAATACAATTGCATACCCTAAGCCTTATAATCGTTAAAAAGTCAACTTATTTAAGTACCATATTAAATATATAAAAAAATTAAAATAATAAATACAATTATAAATTCCTCTATTGTATTATTAAATCGATTTTTTTAGCAGAGATGTTTTCGTTATAATAAAACGCATTCCCTACTAATTTATTATTTTGATCTTTCAAAATGATTTGAACAAGAAATTTAGCATTAGATTTTTTCAAATCTTCTTCTACCTCTTTTACATCATAACTACTTGGAGTACAACTAAATGATGGATGTGAATGCCAGTCACCTAAATAATTATGTATATGATATTCTCCAACATGTTTGTCAAAATAATTTTTACAGAATTTCTTATATGTCCTGTTATTATATAATTTAACAAAAGCAAATGAACCTACATTAGGTTCAAAATACACTTTTTCAATTTCGAACGTTTCATCATCTATTCTTTTAGCAAATAATGCACCTTTTGTTTCATTCGGAGAATACTTTTTCACATAATTATGAATTATTATTCTTATTTCTTTCGGTATAATTATTATAATAGTCTCGCCCTCTTTCTACTAATTTTTCATCTAATTTAGGTGGATCATATTCTGTTTTATGGCCCAATGCTGAATATACAGAATATGCTGGTCCAATAAAATTATTACTAGTAGACATTATATAAATATCACTTTTAGCACATTCATCATTTTCTTGTAACATATTAATAACATTTTTTCCAACTAAACCTGCAATTATAGAACAATCAGACATCGATGCGACATATTGTGTCTCACCAAAAGTTGCTGAGTAATCATTTTGCAAAAAGTTATCTATTCTGTTCATTTGGAAAAATTTCTTTTGACTTTCCAATAAATCAATAACAGATAAATTAGAACCTTTACATCTCTTTGTTAGAATATTACCAATTCCACCACTTATTACGCTTCCAGAAATATAATTAATATCATTTTTCATAACAACTTCATTTATTCCAAATATCAAATTACTATCTGCCGTACAATCAACAATTATATCTGAGTGTGATAAACATTCTAACAATTCATGAACACCTGTTGAACTTTGCTGCCCATTGACTGCAAAATAAAAGGACTCTATACGAATTTTATCGTTTATCTCTTCCTTAATAAAATTACTTAGAGCTTTAACTTTTGGAAATCCGATAAATTTATTAAATAATTCATGTCTAATAACATTGTATGGCATAAAAATATCACCATCAACTAATAAAAAGTTTTCAAAACCTGCTCGAGATAAATCAATTAAAACTCTCGAACCAATCGATCCTAATCCTAAAATAGCAATATTTTTTTCTTTTACTTCTTTAGATAAAGGTATTCTTTTCTCTTTTTCGGATGTAATATTTAATGCTTCAATAGGATTGTTCCAATAAATAGGAAAAAAATTATCAGGATACGATTCTATTTTTTTTCCTTCACTATCAACAAATGAAACTTTAAATGGACGTTTTTTATTATATTTTTCTAAATCATCTTCTGATTTTAAACAAACTTTCTCAAGCCCTAGAATCTTATCATTAAAGATATATATGTTTATACTATTTAATCTAGACTTTTTACGTAACACATTAAATTTTTCATTACTAAAATTTTCTTTGATTTTTCTATAATTAAATTTTATACGCTTAGCTTTTTGATTAATCAAGTTATCTCTAATAATATTTTCTCCAATTTTTTCAATAAAGCATATTGCTTTTTTATTTGCACCTAAAATTTGTAAAACGCCATTCCCTTTTAAAGGTAAATTTTCTATTTCGCAATCTTCATAGAAAAGAGTATATGTTCCCATACTTCTATCAAGTTGTTGGCCGACTGTAAATGAATCTCCATCTTCAGCAATTCCATGTTCATCGCCCAAAGGATTTTCAACATCAATTAATTCAATTAGATTCATAACAAGATCTTTAATAGAAAGTTCTTCATTCCAATTATCAACTCCCCATTTTAAACACATTGAACCATCTTTATATTGATGCTTAGAACGCCAATTTGTATCTAAGGATTTAATTATTATAGGTTGAAAAGGAAAATAAGAACACAACAACAATTCAAAATGATAATTATTATTCTTTATACATAACGTAAATTTAAAGGTAACAGGATCATCATTAATCATTTCTAATTCTGTTATCTCTTCTCTTTCATCTTTTAGTTTAAGAAATATACCTATTTCTTGTAAAAATCTATCCTTAAGCATTGCCTCTCTCATTTCTCTTAACTGTTACAGGTTCATCAGGAAATACATTAACAGCTTTTTTCAACAATCCATTTCCAACCTTTTTATATATTTTTAATAAATTCGAATAATTATCCTCTACTATTTCTACAATTGATTTTAATTCCGTACTCAATAGTTCAAAAAACTCTTTTGCAACTTGCATTTTATCGTTTAATGTTTTGTTTTCCCATATAACAGGATCAAACAATTCACTAACCTTAAATGTTCTTCCAACAATGAACATATTTAAAACTGGTTCAATTTCTTTTAATAATTTATTTTCCATTTTATTCTCCTTATAATTCTAACTTTTTATATTCTTCTAATTTTGAAACTTTATTTTGAATTGCTTTTAATTCGGATGTTAATTTAGAAATTTCATTTACTAAATCATTATAAGGTTTTGCTTCCACATTATATATTTCAGTATTTTCAATATAACCATATGAATTCAATTGAAATGAATTAACATAAATATCGATTACACTTTTAAACGCTCTAGTGTACTGTTCTTCTGTCAATTTATCAATATTGCAATATTTAGCTAAAACTAAAATATCTTTAAATATATCTTCTGTTGATTTAGTATTTAACATTTTATATATGTTTGAATGATGCAAATTCAAGAACAAATTTTTCATAATTTGATGTATATTTTTGGGAATTGATACAATTGAACAAAGAACATTCTTTTCTGTGTCATTCTTATTTGTAACATACTTTTTAACTATATTTCCTTTATCGAATGAGAAACACCTATAGTTCTCATAATAAATATAATAAATTTTATTTTCTAAGCCAAAATCTAATAAATTCACTAGATTGTCCGAATCAAAATTAAACTCTTGCATTTTAATTTTTAATTCCTTTAATCTTCCAAATATTTTTTCATTGATCTCTGTTTGTAGAACAAATCCACTTTCTTTATATGTAATAAGATTTTTCAAACAATCATTTAAAATAGTAAAATACTCATTATAAATAAAATTGTTTTTATAACTTTGTTTTTGTTCTAATATTTTAAATTCATCATTCTTTTTAATTGTCTTTATGGCTATTTCTTCTTCTAATTTTTCTATTTCTTCTTTAAGTTTTGATATTAAGAGTTCATTTTGATTTTTCAAGATATTAATCAAATGAACTAATTTGTTCTTATGTAAATTGTAAATATAATTCATTTCATTATCTTTTGTATTATTAAGAGCTTTTATCGTTAAAGCACACTGTTCTGAACGTTTTATTTGTAATTCAAAATCATCTTCAATTAAATATAATACTTTTTCATCATTATAATTGTTATATGCTTTTAAATTTTCGTATAGCCAATTAAAAATAGATGAAATAACATTGTTATCAGGATCTAATTTTAAAATATTGTATAAATCTAACATAAGCATATAAATCTTAGCTTTTTGTTGTAATCTAATTTGATTTTCATAATTTGGAATAAGTTTTCCTAAAACATAATCAACATCTGATTTACAAACAAGATTTTGTTTTTTAAGAATATCTTTAATTTTACTATCACTTTCATAAACACTTGAAACTTCTTCTATTTTTTTACTGTTTTTCTTGACTAAAATATTAGGACCTATATCAGAATACAAATATATATCTGAGAAGTAATTTTTTCTAATAAATAGTTCGTTAACATCATGTTCACTTAAAACACAAAATAAATTTGTATTTAGATTTATTTCTAAACCGTTGATTAATTGTATGAAAGTATTATCTAAATATCTCTTAACAAAATCGTTATGTCCAGAATTATAATAAGTATTTACATAATATACCGTGTTATCAAAACATGTTTTCCATTCTTCAGGAATCAACTTATAGGATTCAGTAACCTTAGCAATATCATAATATTGCGCAAACCTATAAAAAATAATATGTAAATAATTTATTATAGGTAGTTCTTTCCAATATAAGACCATAAGAAAATATGATGAATTACCATACGCAAAATTAGTTGATACTAAAAATTTAAATGTATTATCTAATTTCCAAGAGAAAGTCTTCCAACCTCTTTTTCTATGAGAATATGCAATAACTGAACTATCTCTTTCATATCTGGAATATAAAGACTCTAAAGCATTTGCATAAATATAATTATATACTTCTTCTTTAAATTCATCTACAGAAATTCCTGAAGGAAGACCTAATTCTACATATGATGAATTATACCTAATAGCATAAGATTTATTCTTGAAAAAATCAGGATAATACGACTGGACTTTACTTATGAATTCTGAAATTTCTGTTTGAGTTAATTTTCTTTTTTTATATCTTATAAAGTCATTCATCATAGATTCAACTTCATAATTATATTCAATTTTTTCCTCAATAGTTTTTAATCTATTACCACATTTAACAATCAAATACATATAGTCTTTTGTAATTTCTTTCCCCATATTTTCACCACCTTGACATATTTATTTATGGCACTTCAAATTTTAATATCAATTTCATGGTATCAAATACTACACCTTTCGTAATATTAAACAATTATATAAAATTCCTAAAATATTTTATGTTTTTTCGACAATATTTTACCATTATTTTCTCAACTTTAAAAGTCCATTAGGTATAGATTAGAACCCTATTTTCATATAAATGAGCATTATTTTCCATTACTAAATGTAAGCGTAAAAGATTGACCGTTCGAACCTCGTCAAAAAAGATTCAATCAGAATTGGAATATTTAAATGTATCTCCAAGTTTCCATGGGAGAAGTTTTTCAAAATTAGTTGTTGTTGAAATGTTTTTTATCAAGTATTCTAAATACTTCGTTGGATCTAATCCATTAGCTCTTGCTGTCTGAATTATTGAGAACAAGATTGTTGAAGATGTTGCTCCATTTTCTGTATTAGAAAACAGGAAATTCTTTCTCGCAATCACAAATGGTTTAATTGCTCTTTCACTTATGTTATTCGATAAGTCTAGATGCCCATCAATCAAAATGTTTAGAAACTTTTCCTTTCTACTTAATAGCTTTTTCTAGAGCAGATCCTTTCTCAGGATTACTCGTCTCTAAGATATTGAATAATGAATCGAGAGTAACTTTATATTCACCATCATTTCTTAATTGGAGAATTTTTGAAGCTGTATATCTTTCATTTCTAAATTTTCTTTCAAATTCAAAGAGTTTATCTATTTTATTAACAATAATGTAAGACTTTGATTCACTTCTTTGCTTTTCAGATAATGACTTCAGTATATCTGTAAAGTTCCTTCTTGCATGTACCCAACAATAAGAATTTCTAACATTAGGGATATTGTTATATCCATCATATGCATCAGTGACAAGCCAACCATTATAGTCTTTAAGAAATTGCTTAGGATTATTAGCACTTCTTGAACGTTGATATTCATAAATATATATAGGGTAATCATAAAAAGAAGATGTATAAAGCCATACGTAACATTGATTTTTATTATTAACCTCCAAAACGTTTAAAGTAGTTTCATCTGCGTGGATTACTTTAACTTGATTTTTGATTAATAGTTCTTTCAAATATATATAAAATGGCTTAAGTAAATCACTTGTTCTTATTTGATAATTACATAGATTTTGCCTTGATATTTCAACTTCTTTATTAAATAAATATTGCTCCTGACGATAATAAGGTATTCCTAAGACAAATTTATTCGTAATGATGTTTGATGCTAATGAAGGTGTGCAAATTGAATGAGGATGTCAATATATCATGTACTTAATATCTTTAGGTTCGTCAAATACTGATAGCTTGGTTTGATACTCTATTTCATAAGCACTTATAATCCCTCTTTCAGAAGAATAATGTCCACTTACACTATTTGTAAGCCCAGGATAACTGTCAATCAATGCAGCTTCAACCTCAAATGCAGTTTCTTCTGACATACCATATCTTTGAATTACGTGAATAACTTCCAATCCAGATGAGCGAATATCTTTA
>DUUN01000509.1 GCA_012841535.1 Gallicola sp.
CCTAACTCTTCAAGAGTGTATTTTTTATTCAACTCTAACCCTTTGTACATTGAGCCTTTTTCAAAGTATGGGAATCTTATAGATTCTTTATGGTCATCGCTGTCGTTGTAATCAATTTCTAAATATTCTCTATTGTTATAAAGCACGCTTTCATATTTCGTAATATAATTAACTTTAATATTAGTGCTTTTAATAAAATGATTTAACCATCTTTTCTCTACTTCATCTAGTATTTGTTCTTCTCTTTTCCAGACAAGTTTGTCAAACTCCCAAACTTCCATGATGTCTAAATGTGCTCCATAACTATGAGTTAGGTCATGTTTTATTAACTTCTTAAAACCATCTTCGGTACCTTTTGTATACAATATTTTAGTGTTATTTCTTAAAACTACTATGTGATTATCTTTTAAATTTGATTTAGTAAATTGTTTTGATTCTTCTTTTAAAAAATCTTTGTAAGTAATTATTTTGTAGTCATTGTTTTTATAAAAATCAATATCTAAATAAAACAAACTATTAAAATTGGCTACCGTAATGCAAGTGTCTTCTTGATGACGATTGTAAACATTAATTTCTGTTGGTAAATCCCCAGAATTCCACTGTAAACCTTGTTCTTCGCACATTTTCATAAAGTCGTCATATTGTTTTTGGCTTCTTACGTTTACTACTATTTTTTCATTTTTAAATCTTTCGAATTTTTCTTTCATATTTCCTCCTATTTTTCTAAAGTTATTTTTACATAACCCTTTCTACCTTTTTTTATTTCTTTTTCTGTTGTTGTATATTTTTCTTGAACTTCATTATATTTATCTTGCATCTTGTTAAAGTCGCTAATTAAATCAGCATTTTCTTTTTCAAACTTTTCTGTATCTACTTTTTTAACTTCTACTTCTTTATCTTCGCCATCTGCAACTAAAGTTATTTTTGTTCCGTTCGGTGTTTCCCATTTTTTAATCTGGTATTCTTCCATCGCCTTTTTTAATTGTTCTTTAAGTTTCTTCTGTGATTTTTCCAATTCTTTAAATGCTATTAGCTGATTTTCTATTTCTACAATTTGGTTACTAAGCTCAATTACTTCTTTGGGCTGTAAGTCCTCTTCTGTAATTAGAGGATTTTCTTTAACTTTTTTTAAATCAATTCTAAACTGCTCTATCGCAAAATCAATATCTTCCAGCAATTCTTTAAAGTTAGCAATGTCAATCATAAAAGTTTGTAATCTATTTTCGTCAAATTCCGTATTAAAATCTGATGGTCTTTCATAAACTGCAAGCATTCCTTTTTTCCTTTTAGCAATTTTCATGTAGAAAAGTAATTGCACTAGGTAGATTTTATAATCATCTAGATTATCTTTAATTTGAGATGTTGTTTTTATTTCTAAGATAAAGGTTTTATTGACCCCGTCTACATTTGCCCTTAGATCACCATCAATAAATGTATCTTCTTTAAAATTATCTTTAGGATATAAACTCTCGTTTATGTAGTTCCTAATCTTAGGCTCTAAAACATTACCGTATTCAATGTACTCGTTACCTTCGAAGTCATTATCTAGGTATCCAGCCTTTTCTAAGAGCAAGTCAAACCTGCTCTTAAAAGGGCTTATTCCCATGATTATAGGGATATCAGGAACCACCAATAAACTTATCTCTATCAATAGTTACATCTATTATTTTATTTGTCTTCACTGGCATACACCCCCTTTAACAAATTTCCAAATATATCCTCCCGAAGTTTTTCGATGACCATTACATACTTGTGAAATGTTTGTATATCCAACACCTGTTTGTTCTTCGGCGTATCTCATACATTTATATTTTCTTATTAAATTCCCATCCAAATCATATTTAGCCACTGGTTTAGCATTAGGATTATTATGACCTACAAGGTTTTGTAAACCTGTTTCTATTGAATGGGTAATATTTTCTTGATTAGTAACCCACTCTAGATTACCAACATAATTATTTAATTTGTTTCCATCTTTATGGTTTACTTGTGGTTTATTTTGTAAATTAGGTATAAATGCTTGTGCAACTAATCTGTGTGTTCTTATATACTTAATCTTGTTGTTAGCATATAAAGTTGTTTCATAATAGCCATCTTTGGTTAATTTATTTTTCAAAATTATAGTAGTTGTTCTTCTTTTTGTCGGAAAACTTTTAACTCTCCCATAATTAGATATTTCATAATGACCTTCATAACCTTTTATTGCTTTCCAAATTTCTTTTTCCCTATCTTTAGTTACATCAATCATTTTTCTTCCTCATTTGCTTTTAAATTTTCATATACTTCTTTAAATTTTGCTTGGGTAGTATTAGCATTTAACTTATGTTCTTTTGCAATTTCTGTAAAATCCATATCTTTTGATTTGATATATTCTACTAGTAAATTCCTATAATTTATTTCTTCTTTTTTAGGTGTTTTATCAACAAAATTAAATCTTGTTTTACCTTTATCATCTATAATTATTAATTTTGATATTTCGTTATTTTCGTTATAACCGATTTCTTTAACTGTAAATTTGGTATAGGTTGTAAAACTTCCCTTTGAGTTTTTGAAAATTTCTTTATCATCTCTAGGTGCTATCCAAATGAACGGTGCTGTGTAAAGTTCTCTACCAATTCCCCAATTAAATCCTGCTCTTTTAAAGCTATCAGAGGCTTGCCCTTTTTCTTTTTCAGTATAACTTTCAGTTCCTACATCTTGTTTTTTAACCCACTCGCCGATTTCTTTATTC
>DUUN01000350.1 GCA_012841535.1 Gallicola sp.
AAATGATGAGGCAGAGGCTAAAATTAAATATAACAAACAAACAATAAACTACATTGAAAAGAAAGATTTTAAAAAACTAGAAGAACAAAAATATTTAGGAAATTAGAAAGAGGGATAGAATGGAAAATAAAGAAAAAGCACCAAAAACAGTTATCGAAAGAGAATACAACATTGACAAAGAAATAAGGTTATTAAAAGCAAATGAAATAGATTGTAGAGTAAATACAATAAACGAAAAAGGAATAACTTTATTACTTTACAAAGATGCAAGAGTTGATATGGCAATATTAGATGAAACATATGGAGTTGGAAATTGGCAAAGAACTCACGAAGTAATTAACGATAATTTATTTTGCAATATTGAAGTATGGAACGACCGAATAAATCAATGGGTTAAAAAGCAAGATGTAGGAGTTGAAAGTTATTCGCAAAAGGAAAAAGGACAAGCTTCAGATAGTTTTAAAAGAGCAGGGTTTAATTGGGGAATAGGTAGAGAATTATATACATCGCCATTTATCTGGATAGCACCACGAGATGACAAAGAAATATTCAAAAATAATAAAGGGGCATTAACAACCTATACAAAATTTGTTGTAAAAGAAATTGGTTATAACAAACAAAGAGAAATCAACAAATTAGTAATAGTTGATGAAAAAGGTAAAGTAAGATTTACAACTGGAAATAAACAAAAATCAATGCCAGTAAAAAACACAATTAAAAAGGTTGATGAAATTGACTATCACAAATTGTTAGTAAACAAATTAATTGAGAAAAGTATTAATGTTCAAGAATTTGCAAAAGAAAATAAATTAAATGCACAAACACCACAGTCGGTAGCAAAGCAACTTTTAGAAGAATTAACGAAAGGGGAATAATATGTTTGATGTAACAGTAGATAGAAATCTCTATCTTGGTGGCAGCGATATTCCAATAATAATGGGAATAAGCCCGTTTAAGAGCCGATTTGATTTACTGCTGGAAAAGGCTGGATACAAAGAAAATGAGTTCACAGGCAATGAATATACCGAGTTTGGGAATGTAATAGAGCCAAAGATAAGAGATTACATAAACGAAACTGAAAAAGATAAGTTTGTAGAAAATAAAATGGTAGATGGAGATTTAAGATACCATTCTGATGGGGTAAATAAAACAACCGTGCTAGAAATAAAATCAACATCACAAATTAAAAATGATGTTAATGATTATCAATTATATCTAGTTCAACTGTTGTTAGGAATGCAACTAAACAACAAGAAAAAAGGTAAATTGGCAGTGTATGAAAGACCAAAAGACTTTAATACAGAGTTTGATAAAGATAGATTAACAGTTTACGACATTAACATTAAAGACTATAAAGACTTGTTAGAAGAAATAAATCTAGCAATAGACCAATTCAGAATAGATTTAGAAAAGGTAAAAGCTAATCCGTTTATTACAGAAGAAGATTTACAACCAAAAGAGGTTATCGAATTAAGTAATCAAATAATTGAATTAGAAGAACACTTAACAATTTACAAACGAATTGAGAAAGAACAAAAAGAACTTAAAAATAAATTGAAATCAGCAATGCAGGAACACGGAATTAAAAAGTGGACAACCCCTAACGGTACAAAAATAACACTAGTTGATGATGGTGAAGATAAAGAAATTGAAGTATTCAACGAAGATAATTTTAAAAAAGACAACGAGGAACTTTACAAAAAATATCTAGAAAAGAAAATAAAAAAAGGAAGAAGTGGCTATGTTTTAATAACCACAAAGGAGGAATAAGAAATGTTTAAAGTAGGAGATGAAGTTAAATACATAGGTGGAGATTATCTGTCAGCTAAAAAAGGTGCTACTGGAA
>DUUN01000600.1 GCA_012841535.1 Gallicola sp.
AATGAATCAAATGAAGGCAACCTTTAAACCGGAATTTTTAAATAGGGTAGACGATATAGTAATGTTTAAGCCTTTAACTGAAGATGAAATCTATGAAATAGTAGACCATAATATTGCAGACATAGAAAGTCGACTAGAAGATAGACAAATTTCCATTACTTTAGATAGGGCTGCAAAGGAATTAATAATGGCAAGAGCATATAATGTTCAATATGGTGCTAGACCGGTAAAGAGATTCTTACAAAAATATATTGAAACAGAACTTGGTAGAATGTTGTTAAAAGGAGAAGTTCAAGATAAGGATAATGTAGTAATATCTGTAGAAAACGGAGAACTTAAATTATATGTAAGATAAGTATATAAATACAAAGCATCCTAATAGTTAATCTATTAAAGTTAGGATGCTTTTTCTATTTTTGATTTTGATTGTTTGTTATTAAGATATAGAAAATATAATATTTGCTTAAGTATTATATTTAAATTAGAATATATGTAGGTGAGGTAATGAACATAGAAAGAATTTTTCAAAATTATAATCCCAAACCTATAGGAATGGAAAAAGAATACAGTGTAATAATTTTAATTGCGAAAATTAATGGTAAAGATCATATAATATTTGAAAAAAGAGGTAGAAAAATTTCACAGCCAGGAGAGGTTTCATTACCTGGAGGTAAAGTTGAGGTAGGAGAAACTCCCTTGTTAGCAGCTAAAAGAGAAGCTTCTGAAGAATTAGGGATAAACATAAAGAGAATTAATGTTGTTGGAGAAATGGATTATTTATATGATTTAAACCATTCTATAATATGGGTGTTTATAGGAGAAGTTGAGAATTTCAATATAGATAATTTTAAATCAAATAAGGAAGTAGAATATTTATTTACCTATCCTATAGATTATTTTTTGAAAAACAAACCTAAAGTATACAGTAGTAGTTTAAAAAATAATTTCGAAAAGGATTTTCCTTTTGAACTAATACCAAATGGAAAGAACTATCGTTTTAGTGAAGTAAATAATGATATTTTCTTTTATGAAAATACGAAACCTTTAATTTGGGGTTTAACAGCTAAGATTATTTCAAAGTTTATAGAAATATGTGAAGGTGAAATTAATGAATAAAGAAAATTTATTAAGTGCAATGATGAAAATTGTATACAATAATAAAAATATAGTTTGTTTATTGGAAACAGGGGAACGTGTAAATACAACAATAAGTAAGGATTCCTTAATGGGATTTAAATTGATTTTAGGGGTAAAGGATTTAAATGAAATTGCCCTTTTAGAATCAATGAAGGAAATAATAGAAAGTAGTTTTATACTACAAAAAGAAGATGGACTATCAATGATGAATAATTATTTTGGTGATGTTTTAAGGTATATTGCTGTTATTGATGACCTTACTATTGTAGACTTTACTTTCTTTAAATATGATGATGTCCAATCCTATATAGATGTAGATAGTTTGTGTAAAATACATATAGATAAAAATAATGGACTTGTAGGAAATGTTAAAATAACAGACGTTAAATATAGGCAGCTTAAACCTACTCAAAAAGAATTTTTAAAATGCTGTAATGAGTTTTTTATTTACGCATTAAAAATTGCACGAGGTCTTTATAGATCGGAAATTATTTATAGTATGAATTTATTTACAAAATTAAAAGCCAGACTTGATAAAATGACCTTGTACTATATTGGTTGTCAGTATGACTTTAGTGTAAATATTGGTGCATATGATAAAAATATGAAAACCTATTTAGAAAAATCCCATTATGAAAAATTACTGGAAACATATCCTTCACCAGATAAAGATAAACTTTGGACGGCTTTATTTAATGCTTGTATGCTTTTTAGAAAAGAAGGATTACATGTGTCAGAAAAACTTGAATATCTATATCCAAAAGAAGCAGATAGGGAAATAGTAAAATATTTAAGAGAAGTTTGGAACATGTATGCACAATAGATATTATTAGATAATACAAAAATAAAAAACAAAACTAGTTCTAAATCTAAATGGAACTAGTTTTTTATTTATTAATAAGGAGAATATAGTATAAAATCGACTTTTAATATTTTCTTAAGAAATAAATAAAAAAGAACTCCTTACATGAGGAGTTCTAAGTCTAATATTTTATTCTGTAATATCTTCACCATTATAAGCATGCTTATAAATTAAGGCTAATATTTCTGGATTTGTTTCTCTTGGATTTGTTAAAGTACAAGGGTCATCTTGTGCGTTAATACTCATATTTTCTAATTCTTCATAGAATTTTTCACTATTTTCTAAACCAAAACCTTCAGTATCTTTAAAAGATAAAGGAATATTTAACTTTTTATTAAGTTCTTTAATTGCATTTGGAAAATCTTCAATTCCTAATTCTTTTTCAATCCAATCAACTTTATCAGTAGATTTTCTATTAAATTGAGTAACATATGGTAAAAGAATAGCGTTAGCTAAACCGTGAGTTACTCCAAACATTCCGCCGATTTTATGTGCTAAAGAATGGGAAATTCCTAAAGAAGCTGAAGCAAAAGCCATACCAGCCATTGCAGAAGCATTGTGCATTTTTTCCCTAGCTTCCATATTATCCGGCTCATTATAAGCTATTGGTAAATATTTGAAAACTAATTTTATTGCCTGAATAGCTAAAGCGTCAGTATAGTCACTTGCCCCTGTTGAAGTAATTGCTTCTGAAGCATGAGTTAGTACATCCATACCGGTATTTGCTGTAATATGCTTTGGCATTTTAGATGGTAAAATTGGATCAATTATTGCTATATCAGGAACTATTTCAGGTGATGATATAGGATATTTAACATGGTTTTTTGTATCTGTTACTACACCAGTACTTGTTATTTCAGATGCAGTACCAGATGTTGAAGGTACACAAACAAGTCTTGCTTTATTTCTTAATTTAGGGAAATTTTCTCCATATCCTAAATCTTCAAAAGTAACTTCTGGATGTTCATACATAGCCCACATTATTTTAGCAGCATCCATTGGGGAACCACCACCGATTGCAATAATCCAGTCAGGTTCAAATTTAAGCATTGCTTCTTTACCTTTTAAAATAGTTTCTACAGATGGATTTTCTTCAACACCATCAAATATTTCAACAGTAAAGCCAGAATCTTCTAAATATTTTTTTGCTTGATCTAAAAAACCAAATTTTTTCATTGAACTTCCGCCAGTAACAATTATGGCTTTATTTCCTTTTAAAGTAGTAAGATGGGAAAGAGCATCCTTACCAAAAACTATATCTCCAGGTATTTTAAAATTTTGCATGATTACCTCCTATTAAACTCACAAAGATTGATAATTAATTATTTAACTATCTCTAACTAATATTATACCATTGGATGATATTGTGTCAAGAGGAATGTTATTGTCCCGAAGAAGTTTTATTCTACAAAATTTTATCTTTACAGTATAATATTATTGAAGAGGTAAATATGGAAAAAATAAAGTTATCAGTACATGGACTAATAGATTTCGTAATGCGAAGTGGAGATATTGACAACACTTTTACAGGTGTTAGTAGAATGAAAGAAGGACAAAAGATTCATCAAAAACTTCAAAAAGAATATGGGAAATACTATGAAAAAGAAGTAGTGTTAAAAAATGAAATAGAATACAAGGATTTAATTTTTTCAGTAGAAGGAAGAGCAGATGGAATTTATCATAAAGGTAATGAAGTTTTAATAGATGAAATAAAGTCAACTACTAGAAATTTAGAAGATTTAAAATATAATTCTAATCCATTACATTGGGCCCAGGCTAAATGTTATGGTTATTTTTATTGTGTTAAAAATGATTTGGAAGAAATAGATATTCAATTAACCTATTATCAAGTAGAATCAGATGATATAAAAAGAATTATAGAAAAATTTACTAAGGCTGATTTAGAAAAATTTTATTTTACTCTTTTAGATTTGTACCTGGATTTTAGTATTATGATTTTAAAATTTAAAAAAGAACGAGATGAACATATAAGAACCTTACAATTTCCATTTTTATCCTATAGAAAAGGTCAAAGGAAAATGACAGTTGGTGTATATAAAACCATAAGAGATAAGAATATACTATTTGCAGAAGCGCCAACAGGAATTGGTAAAACCATGTCTACTTTGTTTCCTTCGATTAAAGCTGTTGGTGAAGGATTAACGGATAAAATATTTTATTTAACTGCTAGATCCACAACTAAAGAAGCTGCTGTTAAGGCTGTTTATAGATTAATGGATAGGGGATTAAGATTTAAAGCTGTTATTATAACAGCTAAAGATAAAATATGTATAAATGATGAGGTAAAATGTAATCCTAAGGATTGTCCCTTTGCAAAAGGACATTTCGATAGGGTTAATGATGCTATTTTAGATATTTATGCAAATGAAGAAATTTTAAATATGGAAACAATTATAGACTATTCAAAAAAACACAAGGTCTGTCCAATGGAATTCCAATTGGATATGGCCATATATTCCGATCTTGTTGTATGCGACTATAATTATGTTTTTGACCCTACTGTTTATTTAAGAAGGTTTTTTGAAGGAACTGTTGAAAAATATACATTTTTAATAGATGAATCCCATAACCTTGTAGATAGGGGAAGGGATATGTACAGTAAAGAAATTTCCATGAAAAAAATAAATCAGGTTGTTAATTTACTAGAAGATGATGATTATAAAATTAAAAATGCCCTTAATAAAATTTATAATTTAATAGATGATTTTTATAGATTAGCAGAAAATAATAAATACTATATTTCTAAATATTTAGAGGAAGATTTTGTATCAGAAATTATTTTTACTATGAGAACTATGGAAAAGTTTTTAACAGATAAAAAGAATAAACCATATTATGATGATGTACTAGATTTATATTTTGAATTTTCTAAATTTGTAAAAATTTCAGATTTTTACAGCGATAATTACATAACTTTAGTAATTAGTAAAGAAGATGATATTCTTTTTAAAATAATGTGCTTAGATACATCGCCTATATTTAAAAACATTCTAAAAAGAGCAGAAAGTTCGGTGTTTTTTTCAGCAACTTTATCGCCGATACCCTTCTATGCAGATGTATTAGGAGCAGAAGAGGATTATTATTACTTAAGATTAAACTCTCCTTTTAATCCTAATAATTTAAAAGTAGGTGTAGTACCGATTTCTACAAGATATCAACATCGGGAGGAAAATTATAGTAGGATTACAAAAATCCTGGAAAACTATACTAATAAAAAAGGTAACTATATGTTATTTTTTCCATCTTATAAATTTATGCAGGAAGTATACGATAGATTTAACAAGGAAGACAGGGATGTAGTAAAGCAAGATTCAAATTTAACAGAAATTGGCAGAGAACAATTTTTAAAACAATTTAAAGAGGATACTTCCATAATTGCTTTTGTAGTTTTAGGGGGAGTATTTTCAGAAGGAATAGACTTAGTTGGAGACAGATTAAATGGTGCAGCAATAGTTTCTGTAGGCTTACCGGGGCTTTCTGTAGAAAGAAACTTAATTAAGGATTATTATGATGAAAAAGAAAATACAGGTTTTGAATACGCCTATATTTATCCCGGAATGAACAAGGTTGCTCAAGCAGCTGGTAGGGTAATAAGAGATAAGGATGATAAGGGAACAGTATTATTAATAGATGATAGATTTTTAAAAAATCCCTATAAAAAATTATTGCCAAGAAGTTGGAATAGGATAAAGGTATTAAACTCCCTAGTAGGAATAAACACTAAACGAGGTTAAAATGATTTACGATAAAAAAGAAATTCTTAAATTACTTAATAATAAAAATATTAAATACAAGTATATGGAACATAAGGCTGTAAGTTCCATAGAAGAAATTGAAAAGGCTAATATTCCCGAATCTGAAAAAATCGCTGTAAATTTATTTGTAACAGATAGAAAAAGAGAAAATTATTATTTAATAGTTGCAAATAGTATGAAAAAAGTAGATTTAAAACAGGTACGTGAAAAAATAGCTTCTAAACGATTAAGTTTTGCCTCATCTGAGGATTTAATGAAATATTTTAAAGTTAAACCGGGAGCTGTTTCATTATTTGGCGCTTTAAATGATAAGGATAAAATAGTTAAAATCTATATAGATGAATTTTACAAAAATAAAATAATAGGACTTCATCCTAATGACAATACAGCATCAGTCTGGATGGAAACAGATGATTTAGTTAAAATAATTAATGAAAATGGAAATTTTTTAGAGTTTATTGAAGTTTAAACATATTGTAACATTATAAAATATTTTGCATAAATTGACAAACTCTTCCTATACTGTTAGGCTTTTGAGGGAAGCAATTATTAATTTAAGGAGGATTTTTGTGAGTAATTTACCTAATTGTCCAAAATGTAATTCTGAATATACATACGAGGATGGACATTTAATTATATGTCCTGAATGTGCATATGAATGGAATCCGGATGTTGTAGTAGAAGATGATAATGTTAAAGTATATAAAGATGCATTTGGAAATGAATTAAAAGACGGCGATTCTGTAACAGTAATTAAGGATTTAAAAGTAAAGGGTAGTTCAGAAGTAATTAAAAGGGGGACTATTGTTAAGAATATACAGTTAAAAGATGGAGACCATGATGTCGATTGTAAAATTCCAGGATTTGGCAATATGGAATTAAAAACGGAGTTCCTAAAGAAGATTTAAGTTTATTGAACATTTTATTCTTAGTTAATTAGAATTAGTTGTAAAAGCATCTACTATTTAGTAGATGTTTTTTTTAAATATGATATTCTATATTAATAGATATCAATAAGAAAGAAGGTTGCAAAATGGCAGAATGGAACCCAAAACAATATTTGAAATTTGAAGAATATAGAACTCAACCGGCAAAGGATTTAACAAACAGACTTTTAAAGTATAAGCCTGATACAATTTTAGATATTGGGTGTGGGCCAGGAAATAGTACTGCCGTTTTAAAAGAAGCTTTTCCAAAGGCCTATATTAAAGGAATAGACAGTTCTGAAAATATGATAGAAAAAGCTAAAAGGACATATCCTAATATTGATTTTGAAATTTGCGATATAAATAATATAGAAAATAAATATGATTTAATATTCTCTAATGCTTGTATTCAATGGGTGCCGGACCACTATTCACTGATTCCTAAATTAATGGATAATATTGAAGAAAATGGAGTATTGGCAATCCAATTGCCAATTAATAAAGCTGAACCCTTGTATAGAACTATAGACGAGATAGTATTAGACCCTAAATGGAATTTTAATCATAAGAAAATACATAAAATTAACGCTTTAGAGTATGAAGAATATTTTAACATATTGGCGAAAAGCAGTAATGATTTTGAAATATGGATAACTCAATATTTACATAGAATGGAATCGTACCGAGATTTATTAGACTGGGTAAAGGGTACAAGTTTACGTCCTTATTTAGATGAGCTTTCAGAGAAAAAAAGAGTAGAACTGGAAAATGAAATTTTAAATCAAGTTGAAAAAGTTTATCCTTTAATGGATAATGGTGAAATTATTCAAGGTTTTAAAAGATTATTCTTTATTGCTAGGAAATAAATGCTATAAAATCATGTATTAGAAATATATTTTTGAATTTTAATTTTTTATTTGAGAGGGGATATATGAACAAATCACATCATTTATTAGAGGGCAACATTACAAAATCCATAACAAAAATGGCCCTGCCTTTAATGGGTATAGCATTTATTCAAATGGCTTACACACTAGTAGATTTAATTTGGCTAGGCAGGCTTTCAACAGCAGCAGTAGCAGCTGTTGGAACTTGTGGATTTTTTGTTTGGATGGCCCAAGCTATTACTTTAATTACAAAAACAGGAATGTCAGTAGGTTTATCTCAAGCCTATGGAAGAAGAGATGAAGAGGCAATAACAAAAACAACTATA
Organism: Gallicola sp.; assembly: GCA_012841535.1. Lineage (GTDB taxonomy): Bacteria > Bacillota > Clostridia > Tissierellales > Peptoniphilaceae > Miniphocaeibacter. The sequence continues at coordinate 7,915 of DUUN01000600.1, forward strand.
AGCGGATTTCAAGTAAATTTAGTCCTGTGTATTATACTTATGAGTATATTTATAATTTTTAGAAAACCCTTATATGAATTTTATGGTTTGGAAAAAGCTGTTGAAAAATTAGCTTTAGAGTATCATATGGTAATTTCATGGGGGCTTATTTTTACATTTTTAAATCCATTTTTTGCTGCTATATTTTATTCACAAGGTAATAGTTCAACTCCTTTTAAAGTTTCAGTAATAGCCTTGGTCTTTAATATAATTGCAGACCCTATATTAATTTTTGGAATAGGACCTTTTCCTGAATTAGGAATGGCCGGTGCTGCAGTTGCAACAGTAATGGCGCAAGCAATAGGAACAATACTGTATATTTACATAGGAGTAAAGTATGGTGAATACTATGCTAAAATTAACTATTTTAAATCCTTAACGCCAAGATATATTATACAGACAATAAGATTGGGACTACCTGCATCAATACAGAGTTTAGTCCATTCTTTAATAGGTATAAAATTAAATCAGTATATTGCAATTTATGGAGCAGTGGGGGTAGCTACCTATGCAGTAGGCTCACAAATAGAATCAATATCATGGATGAGTTCAGAAGGATTTGCAACAGCATTTACATCTTTTTTTGGACAAAACTATGGCGCAAAAAACTTTGACAGACTGGATAAGGCCAAGAAAATTTGCATTAGACTTACTTTAGGAATTGGTTTATTAGGAACAGCAATAATGATATTTGGAAATAAATTTTTATTTAGAATTTTTACACCAAATGACCCTGCTGTAATAGCAGAAGGAAGTAAGTATTTAATAATTTTAGGTTTGACCTCAGCCTTAATGGCTTTGGAAATAGGAACTGGTGGTATGTTAAATGGACTTGGACTTACTAAATATCCGGCTATAAATGCAATAGTATTAAATGCAGCAAGAATTCCAATAGCATATTTTCTTATGAAGCTTTTAGGACTTACAGGAATTTGGGTAACAATGAGTTTATCCGGTGCTTTAAAGGGAATTGTAATAATTATAATATTTAAATATATTGAAAGAAGAACAAATGGATTTAGAAATAATATGGAAAAATTTCAAAGAGGTGTAAGGAGTTAGAATTTTTAATTAAGAAAAATTTTAATATAGGTAACTGCGTGTTTTTTAAGAGAATTTCATTTTGATTTTAATAATAAGTTCCGTTAGGGATTAGGGATAAATGTAAAAAGAAATTCTCTTTTTTATTTAGCAAGAATGTATTTTTTAAATTAATAGAAACTTAAAAACAATTAATCTTTAGTAAGTAACTTCTTATAGGTTAAGTCTATTCCCAAGGCTCCTAAAGGTGCAGTAATTAAAATTGACAAGACTGCAACTGTTAATATGATTTCTCCTGAAGAAAGTCCCATAGCAAGTGGAATACCACCAATTGCCGCCTGTACTGTTGCCTTTGGCATGTAGGCAATCATACAGAAGATTCTTTCCTTTATACTTAAATCGGTTTTTAGTAAACATAGAAAGACTCCAAATAATCTGAATATTAAAACTCCAAATATTAATATTATAGCTGAAAAACCGGCAGCAAAAGCATATTTTAAATCTACTGTAGCTCCAACTAAAACAAATAGTAAAATTTCAGCACCAACCCATAGTTTAGAAAACTTTGAGGATAATCTATTAGCTAAAACAAGGTGTTTTTTCTCTATGGTAATGGCTAAACTCATAATAGCCAATAGTCCTGAAAAAGGTATTATATTAGAAAAGTTGTCCTCTAATGTTACTAAAATAAAGGCAATTCCCAGCATAATAATTGTTTTTAGAGAATCCCTTAAATGAGTTTTTTTAAAAAATTCTGTTAGAATAAGGCCTAGAATAATTCCTACTAAAGCACCTGTAATTATTGAAAGAGGTATTTGTAGAAAACTAGAAGCAGTAATTGTTTCCCCTTGTGCTAAACCTGTTAGTATAGTAAAAATTACTATTACAAAAATATCATCAACAGAAGCACCAGCTAAAATTAGTTGGGGAATACTTTTTTCTGTTCCATAATTCTCATTCATTAATTTTAACATTTTAGGTATTATTACAGCAGGAGAAACTGCACCGACAACAGCTCCCATAATTGCAGCATCTAATACATTAATACCTAAAAGCTTTGGAGCCAATACTATCATTCCAAGCATTTCAAAACAAGCAGGAAGAAAGCACATTAGTATGGCTGGTCGTCCTACTTTTTTTAAATCTTCAATATTTAAAGAAAGACCTGCCCTTGTTAAAATAATTATTAAGGCTATTTTTCTTAAATCTGCAGAAATACTAAGTATTGAATTATCAATTAAATTAAGGGCGTAGGGGCCTAAAATAATTCCTGTTAACAACATTCCAATTAAGTTTGGTAACTTTAGTTTTTTGAAAATCTCTCCTAAAAATATTCCTAATATAAATATTAAAGCTAAACTAAATAACATATAATCCTCCTAAATAAAAAATGGTAGTCTCCTACAGAGACTACCATAAATAGACATGAAAAGACCTCTGTAAAAAACAGAAGTCATCAACTTTTTTAAAAAGTGGTTTTGGCTAGGCCAAGGGAGAACCTCATTCCCTAAAAAAATTATATTGTAATAAGAAAAATTTGTCAAATAAGTAGTAACTTGAAAAATATAGTATAAGATATATAATTTAATAGCTTGTATTTTTAATAAAAATAAAAAATAGGGGATAAAATGGCAAGAAGAAAAAAGAAAGAAATTATTGGTATTATTAAAGAAAATAGATTTCCAAATAAATCAATTATGGAAGTAGACAATAAAAAATATATATTTAAAGGTGGTATTAAGGGACAGGAAGTAAAAATAGTAGCACAAAGAAAAAAACGTGAACATATAGAAGGAAGATTTTTGGAATTAATAAGTAAGTCTGAAATAGAAAAAAGAATTCCTTGTCCACCTTTTGGAGTTTGTGGTGGTTGTGCTTATCAAACTTTAGAGTATGAAGATGAATTAAAACTAAAAAAAGAAATGTTAGAGAAATTATATTCTAATATTTATAATAAAGAAATTATCATAAATCCTAGTCCAAGTTCAACAGCCTATAGAAATAAAATGGAGTATAGTTTTGGAGACAAGGAAAAAGGTGGAGAATTAACCTTAGGAATGCATTCTAAAGGTAGATTTTATGAAATTTGTGAAACAGACAAGTGTAATATTGTTAACGGAGACTATGAAATAATTCGTAAAGCAGTACAAAATTATTTCAGAGAAAATAAGACGTTATTTTATAAAAAAAGAAACCACGAAGGATATTTAAGACATTTAATTGTTAGGTATTCTTTTAGTGAAAATGAATACATGGTAAATTTAGTTACAACTTCTCAAGAGGAATTAAACAAAAAAGAGTTTATAGAATTATTATTAAGTTTAAAATTAGATGGAAAAGTTAAAACTATAATTCATACAAGTAATGACTCTTTATCTGATGCAGTAGTTCCTGAAAAAGTAGATATTTTATTTGGAGATGGATATATAACTGAAAAATTATTGGAACTTGAATTTCAAATATCGCCATTTTCATTTTTTCAACCAAATCCAAAAGCTGCAGAAGTATTGTATTCAAAGGCCTTAGAGTTTTCCGGTGACATTAATAATAGAACAGTTTTTGACCTATATTCAGGAACAGGTACAATTGGTCAGATTTTTTCACAAAAGGCAAAAAAAGTAATAGGTATTGAAATAGTAGAGGAAGCTGTAGAAAAGGCAAAAGAAACATGTAAATTAAATAATATTTCCAATGCTGAATTTATAGCGGGAGATGTTCTTGAAAAAATAGAAGAATTAAAGGACCAAGCAGATATTATTGTACTAGACCCTCCAAGAGATGGAATACATCCAAAGGCGATTAAAAAAATAATTAATATAAAACCGGAAAAATTTGTATATATTTCCTGTAATCCAGTAACACAAGTAAGGGATTTGGAAATATTTTTGAAAAATGGATATAAATTGGAAAAACTTGAATTAGTAGACCAGTTTCCACGAACCGTTCATGTTGAAGCCGTAACACTGCTTACAAAGTAAGAAGTAGCAGGTCAGCAGATGGTTCTGCTCAATAAATAAAAGTTCTTGAAGAACCAGTTGCATCAGACCTACTAGAAAATCTTATAGAAAGATTTAAGTTAGGTCTAGATCATGCAAAGACTTCCCAAGAGCAAAAGTGATTGGCGAGAAGTCGACTGTTGAAGCCCTAGCCCTTCTTACGAAGTAAGAAGTGGCAGGTCAGCAGATGGTTCTTTTCAACAACCAAAGTTTTTGAAGAACCAGTTGCATCAGACCTACTAGAAAATCCCATAGAAAGATTTAAGTTAGGTCTAGATCATGCAAAGACTTCCCAAGAGCGAAAGTGATTGGTGAGAAGTCGACTGTTGAAGCCCTAGCCCTTCTTACGAAGTAAGAAGTGGCAGGTCAGCAGATGGTTCTTTTCAACAA
>DUUN01000135.1 GCA_012841535.1 Gallicola sp.
AAATTTTTTTAATTTATTTTTTTTTTATTTCTATAATCTATTAAGGTTTATAACTGACAAACTGACTGATTGACAAACTTTATTTTATCAGGCTTTAATATGTCAGTTTTGTCAGTTTATTGTTTAATAAAGATACTATCCCTTTCCCCAGTAATAGGAATTCGTTTTTGTTTGACACTGAATCCAAATTCATTAATGATTTCATCAACAAAGCTTCTTCTACTTTGAGGATTACAATTATTTCTTAAGCACCATTCAGTGAACATTTTATATAAGTCTTTTATGAATTCCCTCTGAAGTTGTTCTTCATCAATTTCACATTCATTAATCCAAGTCAAAACATTACTATTGTTAATTCTAAATTTTTCAAGTTCATTTTGAACTGCTGCTGGTTCAGTAAAACCACCGTTTAAATAAAGCCTTTTATATCCTTCAATTCCACGATTTAATAAAGCACTCATACATTCAGGGGTTGATAAATCTTCATCTATAAAAGGATTATAATCAGGGTCATCTTTACTAAATTTATGATTAAAAGGAATAATAATTGGTCTACGCAATACACCTGATTTATCAATAAAATGTGGTAAAGTATTACAAGCAAATATTAATTTTGCTGTATTATAGTAGGTATATGATTTCCCATATTTTTCTTCAACTGTAATACCATCACCCGTAACCAAACTTTTAAAATTTCCGCTTTCAGTTACAGTTGTCTGGTCTAAATCTGCAAAAATATTTACAGTCTTATTTACAATATTTGCAAGTCTAAATTTATCGTTTAAATCTTTCAAGCTTAATGTTGATACATTTTGCTTCCCAACAAAATTAATAATCATTCTTAAAATGTTAGATTTTCCCCCTGAAGGCTTTCCAACAAAGAAGAAACATTTGTGAAAATTTACATGATTCATCATAAGATAACCTATGAGTTCATCAAAAAGCTTTATTAAATCTTCATCCCCACAAAAAACTTTATTTAATGTTTCGTCTAACAAAGGATATTCAATAGCAGGATTATATTCAGCATTAAACTGCTTAAAATCAATAATTTGGGGAGAATGTTCTAACAACCTTACATCAAAGCTTTTAGTTTCTTTGTTTGGAATAAATTCAAGAATACCATTTTTAACATTTACTCTTTTTAAATTATTGTTTGGCACATTCTTGACGCACCTTCCCCTAATAAATTCAATTGTTTCTCTCCTTTGATTAATTTTAAGTTCCGGCATCCTGTTTATTATGATTGAATTCATTTCATCATTATCCTTTGGTATATAAACCCCATTTGAATAACTGTATATAGTTCCATTTACCGATATTAAATTTAATTCTGATATTAATTCATCACCAAATGCAGCATGATTAAATTTGCCATCATTATTATTGCTTGGAAAAGCTTCATCCCTGGTAATTGTATCAATTTCCCTTTGTGGTAATGGTGAAGCTAACATATACTTATTAATCAAGTTAATTGTTTGCCTTATATCCTCTTTTGACATTTTTCCTGTTAATTTGAGAATATATCTGTAAAGTGCATCATTTCTTCCTGAATCTTCCCCCAATGCTTCAAAATCTTCAATTTGACTTTTACTTATTGGCAATAACCACTTTGGCAATTCATCAATATCACTGTTATAAGGTGAACCTTTTATCCAATGTAAATCAACACCGTTTCTTCTTATTGGTACTGTGTCATTTTTAATTGCAAGCTTCCATTCACAATAAAAACCACAAGCTGCATACCAATTTATTTTATTTGATTTTAAACCTATGTTTTTAAAATATAGATGCCCGCCCCTGGTTGTTTCAAGAATATTACACTTAATGTTTAAGTCATTCACCATCTGAACTGCCTTTTTAAAATGTTCTATCTTATCAAAATCAACTTTTACATAATCACCATCATAAACACCAGCATAATCCCCATGTTTAGGTGGTTCAGAATGAGGTTTATAATCAGGGTCGTTTAGGCATTCACCCTTTAAAGGTTTTTTGCCATTGGTATAAATGTAACCTTTTATCAATCTTTTTCACCGCCTTTTTTAAGATAATCCCCATATTTATAAGCACACCTTTTCATGAAAGTAGCGGGAACTTATCTTACCGGCAATAGTGATTTTCCCTTGCTCTTTCAATTCTTGGTTTAAACTTCTAATAATTCTATATGCTGTTGTTTGGCTAACACCTAATATTTCAGCTACATCAGCAGCATTATAAAATTTTGGTTGTTGCTTAATAACTTGATTGTTTGCCATTGACTTAACCCCCCTTCTTTATTTAGTTTCTTGTTGAGTAACTTCTTTGGCAAAAAAAATTTCATTTGGATTTTCAATGTCCAAAATTTCAATAAGCTTACTAATTTCATTAGAATTAAAAATTCCTCTGTTAAGTTTAGAATTGAAAGTTTTTGTAGATATACCAATTTTTTTAGCTACATCAGCTTGTGTAAGACACTTGGCTTTCATTCTTCCTTTCAACTCATTAATTAAAATCATTAATACATCACCTCTTTTTATTGTTACTTATTACGTAACTTAATTTTATATTACTTTATCTCCAATGTCAATACGTTTTAAGTAACTTTTTTCTTATTTTTTGAAATAATCGTTGCATATTAAGTAATTTATGTTATAATATATCTATATAGTGAATAAGAAGGTGGTGCAAATTTGGGTTTAAAAGAAAATATTAAAATGTATAGGAATAGATGTAATCTAACACTTGAAGAAGTTGCAAATAAGCTTGGTGTTAGTAAGGCAACCCTTCAAAGATATGAAAGTGGAGTAATTTCTAATATTCCATCTGAAAAAATTGAAAGGTTAGCTGAAATTTTTGGTATTACTCCTGCCCAACTTATGGGATGGGATGAAATTAAAGACGAGCAAATTTTTATTAATTATCTTATATCTATTGGTTATAAATTTGAATATGTCAATGCTAAAAGAAATGAAAAAGGTGTTTGGGAAGAATATAAAAATGGTGGATATATTAATGGAAAATTAGTTTTACCTGAAAATACAAAACGTTTGCCATGTTTGAAAAAATCAGATAAAACAATAATTTTTACAAAAGAAGAATTTAAAGAATTTCAAAACTCTATAAAGAATTCGGTTGATTATCATATTTGGCTTAAAACTAATAAACAAAACGAATAAAAAAATCGCCTGGTGCTGCAACACCAAACGATTTAAGTTGATACTCTATAACCCCAAAGGGTTGATATAGTACCTACATCCATAACCGTATTATATCACACGCCTTTGGAGTTATAAAGGGTGTATTTTTTATACCCATTTTCAGAAAGGAAAGGTGATATAATGCCAGTTTACAAAGATGAAAAACGCAATACATGGTATGCATCATTTTATT
>DUUN01000497.1 GCA_012841535.1 Gallicola sp.
ACCAAGAAAATTTACATTCTAGTTTAGTTCTATTAAAAGTTTTCTTTTCTTCGCTTTGCTTTACTGTAGCTACTACATTTACATTCTAGTTTAGTTCTATTAAAAGCTTTGCAAGCAAACACCCTATTGATTTTTGTATCTATTTACATTCTAGTTTAGTTCTATTAAAAGTTGAAAAAATATTAATTAAATGATAGTATATATGCAGATTTACATTCTAGTTTAGTTCTATTAAAAGTAACACCGGAAAATATCATCTACCAGGTTGCAGAATTTACATTCTAGTTTAGTTCTATTAAAAGCTAAGACTTGTGGTAATAAATTCACCAGATCCTCAATTTACATTCTAGTTTAGTTCTATTAAAAGTAAATTTAGCCTCAATCCACCGTCTGTACCTAAATTATTTACATTCTAGTTTAGTTCTATTAAAAGTTAGAAGATTCTTTTGTTAATATAACATCTTACATATTTACATTCTAGTTTAGTTCTATTAAAAGTTAAGAGCGGGTTCTATTGAAGGCGGAAGAGTATCTATTTACATTCTAGTTTAGTTCTATTAAAAGAAACTGAAGATGTAAAAATACAAGCAGTAGGAAATAATTTACATTCTAGTTTAGTTCTATTAAAAGAAAGTAGGTGAATTGATGAAATTAAATATAAAAAAATTTACATTCTAGTTTAGTTCTATTAAAAGCTATTCTTTATGTTATAATGAATGTATAAATGAACATTTACATTCTAGTTTAGTTCTATTAAAAGTCCTTATTTTTCTTTATACTATGCAACTAAATCTAAATTTACATTCTAGTTTAGTTCTATTAAAAGATAATATAGTAGGCATTAATGCGTCACCTATGGAAATTTACATTCTAGTTTAGTTCTATTAAAAGGCGTTTCTTTCCAGTGCTGTGTTTTTCAACATTTAAACTATCTCTTCTGTCGATATACCTATATTATACTAAAAATTTTATTATTTAAAATTATATTTTTGTTAAACGTCTATTTTTCAATGTTTATACTATCTGTCGTAGAAACGATTTCTTTACACTATCCTATATCGACTAGATTATATTAGATGTTTTATCATCTTCCATAGCCCAAAATTCCTTATCTAACCATTTATCGCTTCTACTTTTAAAAATTACTATTGAATCCTTATCTTTACGAATAAATGGTTTTAGTTCCATTTTCAACTTTAGTTCTTCAGCCCTACTTAATTCCCCTTCAAATACCGATTTTTGTACATTTGTTAAATATTTTTTACAGATTTTAAAAATATTTCTATGTATTCTTGGACTTTTTTCATCTGTTACTATATCGTATATTAATATTACATACATAAGCTACCACCAAATTTTAAAACCTTCATAATCCTTTTCTCCGATTATCTCCTTAATTAATTTATAACATTCCAGCCTTATCATATACCTATATGATACTTCTCTTTTTAAATCCCTATGTTTTAAAACCTTTCCCAATCTCTTTTCGTATTCTTCTAATAATGTTTTTAATCCTTTATCGGTTAACTCTAAGCCTTTCGAATTTTTTGTAAAATGCTCCTTGGTTATTTGTCTTTTATTAAGTAAGGAAAAAATCATTCTGTCCACTACTAATGGTTTAAAAATTTCTGCAATATCCAAAGCTAAAGAGAACCGATTACTACTAGGTTCATGGAGAAAACTAACTGTCGGATTTAATTGGGTTTTATAGATTTCACTTAAAACCGTTGTATACATCATGCTATTTAGAAAGGAAATTAAGGTATTAACCATATTGTCAGGAGGTCTTTTAACCCTTTTTTCAAATTCTACATCCTGCTTTATTATTTTCGTCCACTGGTCATAATATATTTTTCGTATATTTCCTTCTATTCCCATTAAGGAATTAATATTATCCATTTCATCTATTTTTGAAATCAAATAATCAATTTCAGACATAGCAAGGCTTAAATCCCCTTGTCTCTTATTATAATACCTAAGGTTACGATAAATATTTCTTGCTGCTGAACGAACTATTTCTTTAGCTATTTTTATTCTTCTAGATAGGTCTATTTGTGCCTTAACCTGCTCCACTAGTAAATAGCCACTTACCTTACTTTCTCTTGGAAAGTAACTTCCACTATAGTAGCCATAGTAATTAAAAACATTTAATGTAATTCCCATTTGTGATAAAAAATTTAATAACCTAGTATTTAAATCAATTTCTCCAAACAAATAAAGCTCGTCAATTTTTTCCGATTTTAAAAAAGTCTTTTCTCCATCAGGATTTTCAAATACAATATTATTATCTTTTCTACTTAGTCTTCCACTTTTTGTTATGTAAAATGTCTCTTTCATATTTTCCTCTTATATATAACATAATTCATAATAGGCACATTTGTTACATATGCTTTTTCTTAGCTTATCCTTTGGTATTTTTTCAGATTTAATTATATTTTTTATTTCTTCCAATATGTTTTCCATTTCCCTAGTATCCTCTTCTTCAAAAAGAATAACTTCCCTTTCCTTAATAGAGGGATAGTCAAGAATTCCCTTTTCAATTTCCACACCAAGTTTCTTTAGCATATAGATATAATATTTCACCTGCCAAATAGATGCTTCTTCTATGGATTTAGATTTTTTTATTTCATGAATTATCTTCCAATCTTCAACAAAGTCCACATTGATTATATCCTTAACTAGAATCGACTTTTTCCTTCTATCATAGGAATATTCATCTAAGATTTTGCCAATTTCTACTAATTCACTATTATGCTCCATAGTAATATCCTTTGAAAAATACCATAATTTTCTTTTACAGACAAGGTAGTAGTAAACCATTATTCCTGTTATTTTCATATCATTCTCTCATCTATTGTATCTCTATAATTTTCTTTTATTTTTCCCTTCGTATGCTGTATTCCAAATTTATTATCATATTGACATTCATATATATTTATTGATTCATAATCAGTTATTTTTTTTGATATTGTATTATCATAATTTGAAAAATAAAATGGTATACTAACTGTTAGGTCCGATATAAATATCCTTGCCTTATTTTTTTCTACCCTTTGTTTTTTTCTTTCTTCTACATTTTCTTTAATAATGTTTTTTTCACGAATTATATCTATACATTTTCTTATTTCTTTTTCATTTTTTTCATATATTTCTCTAGGTATAACATCGATATTATTTATTGATCTAAACATTTTTATAACGTCATTTTTACTGAATTCATAGGGAAATGTTTTTTCTATATAGTCTATTGCATTTTTAGTATCTTCCAAATATTTTGTTTTACTCATATTTTCCATTGTATAAATATCATTTATAATATTCAGTTTATCTTCTTCATTTATTTTCCAAAAAACTCTAGTCCTAAACTCATCTCTTAATTTATTTCTTGACATCTTAAATATTTCTTCATCATTAACAAAACCTATTCCAGAACATAGTTCTTCTCCGCCATCAAATACAAATACATTTGAATCTTCCCCATCTAATTCTCTCTTTCTATAACAACGTCCCATACGTTGAAATAATCCATTTATATCCGATAGTTCAGTTATTAAAATATCAAAATCTATATCTAATGATGCTTCAGCAACTTGAGTACATATCCATATTCCTGGTTTATTATTCTTGTCTCTATTTCCAAATTCAATTATTTTCTCCTCTACTTCTTTTCTATCTTTCCTTATAAAACCTCCGTGAAACACATTTGTTTCCTCTTCATCTATTTTCGCTTCAATTAAATCATAGTAAAGTTCTTGGGCTTTTTTAACTGTGTTTACTATTACTAAAACTTTATTATTTTTATACTTATCTTTGATAAACAAGGCATTTATCTGTTCTTGCTTTAATTCCATACAATGTCTAATCCTACCTATATTATAATATGGACTTGCTGGCATCTTATATTTTACATTACGTTCATCTAGTAAATCTAATATAAAAGGTGGTAAAGTCGCCGTTATAATAGAAAATTTCCCTCCCACCTTAGTTATCATATCTAGACCTATTATTAAATATGCTAATAAATCTGGAGAATACATTTGTATTTCATCTATAACTATTTTAGAATAGGATAGTGTTGCTAACTCTTGCTCAAATCCCCTATATTTATAAACGAATTTAAATATTTGGTCTATAGTTGATACCGTTAATGGTAATGATTTTTGTCTTGCCCTATCGTCGTAATCTAATATTTCTATATCTTCAAAAGATAAACTATCCTCTTTTTTTATATTATCTGTTCGATTGAATAGCTCATTTAAAGAATCTGAATGAAGCAAAGCTAGTCTTTCATCTAATTTCTTTTTCTGTAAAATTCTAAGGCTTATTCTATCATAAATTGAATTTATAGCAGATCTTAATGGCAGCGTAAAAAAACCTTTATTATTACCTATCCATAAAAGTCCTGCTTCTGTTTTTCCATATCCGGTTTCAGCAATTGCAATTATATTTTCTTCCTGATTATTCTTCATATATTTTTGTAAATTATTATAATCAGCTTTTTTATCCTTTTTCCTCCATACTTCTGCAACCATTTCATCCATTGAATCCATTAAAAAGTCATTTTTATATTCTATTTTATAATATCCACTTGCTGCATAATCGATTCTATTTAATAGACCTTTTATTTTAATATAATTGATTCGGTCTTTTAAATTTTCAAATTCTCTTAATTCTTTACTGTAAATTAAATCAACAGCATAATCTTCTACATATTCTCCTATATTAGGTAGTTTTTCATAGTAAAATTTTTTAACAATATCTTTTAATCTATAAATTTCATCACTTAAATCTGATCTTTTCTCCTCTAAATTAAAATCCCTTATATGATGTTGTGCTATTGCTGTTACTATTATAGCTAGTTCTTCTTCGCTATATATTTCTAATAAAGCATAAACATCTATAAATCCAACACTCAAAAAACCGTGAGGTATTTCCTCCCTTTCTATTTTACTTGGCTTTCTTTTAATTTTATTTTGGAAAATTTCATTCATCTTTCCTAAATCATGATATAAACAGACCACTTTTAGCATTGACCAGTTTATATCCAATTTATTTTTATATATTTCATACAATAAATTATAGTTTTTTAATAAATTATCAGTATGCTCTTGTATGCTTTCTTTAGGGTTAGATTTTGCTAAAAACATATTTCACCAACTTATATAAAAAATACAGGGTTGTTTTTTTCATCTACAACTAATTCTATATTAAACTTTTTAAATTCTCTTATATAAACTACATCAACTTTATTCCATCTTCTAAAATATTTAGGAGTCTTTTTCCTGCCAAAATTAATTAATTCATAATCTTTATTTAAGGTATATTTAGAGCCTAATTCATATCCATCAATACTTTTAGTTTTCAAATCTTCAAATTTATCAATTGAAATATATTTATAGTAATTATCAATTACATCTTGTATCTCTTTTCCCTTAATTTCCTTTAGCTTAACAATTTCAACATCTGTAATCAGTGCAATATCTTCTCTTCTACCTATAGAAGGATATTCTCTTGGGTATTTTATTGCATTATATATTTCATCTATTTTATTATCATCATCTGGTCTTATATGAATTAATAATTCAACATCAACTAATAATTCTATTGTTGAAACCCCTCTTATAACACCTATTTTTCTATCTTCATCTTTTATTGATAGTTGATGCCGACCTTTCTCAAATCTTTGATTTCCAAATTCATACATAGTATATAAATCATTTATCTTTGAATAATATTCCCCTTGAATACTTACATCCATTGGTTCATATTCTTTATAGCCACATAAATTATGAACCATACCAATGATTGTTGATGGTGGTGGTAGAGGATAAGTTTCCTTTAATTGAAAACTATTGGGTTTTCTATAATTAGACATATTTTGATAAACTTTAAATCTAATTGCTTTCATAATAATCCTTCACTTTGATTTTTAGATTATTGAAAAATTCATTTATCGGTATAGGATTTAATTTTTCTATTTCTTCAGAATTATAAAACACTCCTTTCACTAACCCAATCTCTGTATTATTTTTAATTTTTTTATCTTCTAATACACTCTCTATTCTATCTAACACTAAATTATTTTCCTTTACATCTAATGCATTATAGAACAATGGGTTTTTTATATCATATACCCCACCAATTACAAATAATGGACTTAAATCTTCCCTTCTTCCCTTTATATCCCTATATAAATATTTTACAGTATCTAAAAGATTTTCTATTCTTTCTGATTTTTCACTATTCTTAATTTCAATATTATCGTTACTATCAATTCCCACTTGATCTAAATCTATAGTAATAGTATAGGCATAATAAGATCTATGAATTTCCGATTGTGAAATGTTTCCACCATCTTTAGATTCTGTTTTTGTATATCTATCAAGTAAACCTTTGTTTGTAAGAAAATCCAAATCTCCTTTAAAAGTTTCTAAAGATATTGCATTTGATAATCTAACAACTGCCGATCTAGTTTTTGTTTCACTTCCAGTTTTCATATATCCAAACAAATCAATTTCAGGATGCTCATCTATTTTAGCTTCTTTGTCAAATTGTAAAACCGTCTTATCTAATCCTATTGGTGTGTCGTCAATTCCCATTTGATTTACAATATTATATCTAATAGCCTGTCTAGAAATATAGCTATATTGTTCTCCTGCTCCTCTAGATATCTTCTTTAAAGATGTTACGTTACCTAATCCTTCTCCATAATTAGCTGATTCAGCTTGAAATATAATTGAAATTGTTAATCCTTTACTTTTCATCTTCTACTCCTTCTTTGTCATTTTCAAATGAATTTATTCCTGCAACAAAAGCATATCCTACGATTCTTAATTTTTCGTTATCCTTTAAAGCTTCCACTAAATACATAGGTATAGAGGCACCTATATATGCATATGTATTTATTAATATATCCATAAATGAACCACTATTATTCGTTTTTAAAGCATTTGTCATCTTGTAAGTAATGCTTTTCATTCTATTTTCTACTCTTTTAGCATCAGCCATAAAACTCATATAATTTTTTCTTAAATAATAACCTGCATTTCTTGAGTTATTTGTTAAAGTTCCTATATTTTTTCCTCCCACCAAAATACTTTCCTCCTTTATTATTCTACTATTTATATTTAAAACTCTCGAAATATGATAAATATTATAGTATTTATCAACACCATATCTATCTGATATTAAACTAACTATTAAAAAATGAGCTAGGGAAAATAAATTTTGATTATTAAATACCCTATCTAACACCAAGTCATATATACTAAAAATATTCTCTTTTCCCTCTCTATATGCTGCTTTTTCTATCGCCTTTAAATCTTCTTTTGATTCATTTATTATTTTCAAAACTTCTTTTGATAAAAGATTAAATCTATAACTTCCATCTTTATACCTAATAATTTGCATATCTCTTATTTCAAATTCTAAATGTCTACTATACTCCTTATTAATAGCATTTATTAAAGCTCTGTAGGAAAAAGCATTTTCAGGACGACCTATTTCACTTAAAGAATGTTCCTTTAAGCTTTTATTAACTTTTTTTAATCCTTCTAAATCATAATTATAATTTATAAATATTCCTTCATTTAATGAATA
>DUUN01000133.1 GCA_012841535.1 Gallicola sp.
AACATTTTTATAGAATAATTATAACACTATAGGAGATAACTTCCAAACAATATTATAATAGTATTAGCGATTTTATTCATACTTCGAAAGAAAAACGATGGAAAGCATAAAGCCTCCACCGCTTTTTCACCGTTACTTACCCTTTTTGCTCAAATCTCCTAAGAATTTTGCTCTTATTTGTCTGATAGCAAGGCTACCAATATCATATTGAATAATAAGGAGTAACCTAGATTAGCTAGGTTGCTCCCTTTTTAATTTTTAATTGAGTTCTTAGATATTTTTATAGAAACCAATAATTTCATTATCCTTAAATACATAAACAAAATAATAAATAAATGATTTATTATGTACAATCCGGTATGTATCAATTCCACGAAGTGCGTTGTAATTATGGTAATCATCTCCTGGAGTAGTTTCAATTATGACTCCTGTATCTGTTATTTGATAGTATTTTCCAGCAATTGTAGTATATAAATTTGCAGGATTTATTTGTGGAATAGTAAATGTTAAATCACTTGCCCCTTTTAGAATTAACTCTTGTTTTATTCCCATATAGTTTGGTTCAGTATCAGCAACATCTGTCCCATCTATAAGTTCATCAGTTTTTGTATCAAATCCATTTCCTATAATTGATATAATGACCTTTGTAGCTTCCGGAAATAATTCTGAAACATTTGTCTCTTCACCAAAAGTAAAAGTTACTGGTTCCAAATGGACTATAGTACTATCATCGTTATTAATTGTCCCTTCAACTACAGTATTAGTTCCTAAATTGTAATCACCAATGAGATGGTATTTATAATCTTGAGGTACTATAGGTGCTGTTAATTCATCTTCACCTAATAGATATATAGTTCCATAATTTTGACAATTGCTAAATTTAACGATATCCGGTGTTTTATTTTTACAACCAACTATTCCACCTGCCCTATATTCTCCACCTGATGCAGCTACATAAACCGTTCCATAATTTGTACAATTTATAAATTCTGAAACAATACCTCCTTGAGCTCCATAATAATCTGTTGAGTTTGCTGTCATACCCATGAAACCGCCAACTTTCGCGGTAGACGCAGCATTTAGGTTTGCATAATTAACACAATTAATAAATGTTGATGGAATGTGTTTTAGTTGTGAAGCTGTTAAAGTAGGGGAATCGACGATTGTACTTTCAGTAGTATATCCTCTTGCAACAATCCCTCCATCTGTCATCATTGAATTACCCATAACTCTTACATTTTCAGCATATAATCCTGAACCATGATAACCAAGAACACCTCCTACTGCAGAATAACAATCCACGAAATCAACATTTGAAATAGTCAATAATAATGTTGAGTAGAATAATGAAGTGTTTAGATTCTTAATTTTATAGCTACCGCCACCTGGTTTAGTACCATCTATATTTAACTTATAAACAAATGAATTTTGCGGAACATCAATTCCAGAAAAGTCAAGATCAGCTATTAAGACATAGTAATCAAAACTATGATTCTCGGCTGTGCTTTTCGTTTTATAATCACTAATTTGAATAATTTTAGATAGCTGTTTTGCGTTTGAGACTTGATATGGATCATTAGCTGTTCCAATACCACCAGCAAAATTTGCTTCTGGATCTGATGCTAATACTAAATATTGGAAGCTGGCTTTTAGTTCTTCGAATTCAATAGTAAATGTTTTAACCCCAACACTTTTTACATTAAATGGATTATCTAAAACCAACCCTGTAGGCAATCCAGCAACAGGAGCACTTGATCCTATTACATATTTGTAGCCTTCAGAGTCAAAATCGCCATTATCTCCAGATTCATACGATACTTCATAAGTGGTAGTAGTTCCACCTGCAGTTACACTAATTTTAAAATTAGTACTAAATTTTTGATTTAACACAAAAGTAGTTTGTGGAGTTTCAAGTATAGTTATTTTATCTGCTGTTTGCATAAAACAGCCTACAGACAAAAACAAGATTAAATTTATTGACAAAAACAACATGAAATATTTAAAAAATTTACTTTTCATAAAATTTATCCTTTCTTTTATAAAATATTAATTAATTTTTTTGCAGAAAACAAGGCTGTCATTGTTAAAAACCTGTACTTCTTTTACTAAGATTTCTGTTCCTAATATTGATTCCTCTAAAATACCTAAGCTAGTTACATCTATTTCATAAATGTAGTCATTCTTATAAGCTTCATATACTGCAGCATTAAAATCTCCTTGATTTAATAATTTCTCAAGTCCATAAGAATATTCAACTTCGTTGATTTCTACTTTTACTTTTATCGTAATATTATCAAAGTTTGAAAATGAAATTCCTTGTAATGGATTAGCTACTACAATTCTTGACGTATAATATTCATGATATCCATCACTTAATGAATTGAAAATATGTCCTGCGCTATGAGAAACATCATAAAAATATCCTATATTATCTAATCTATAGCCATTTAGGTTTTCATCAATTGCTACGGCTGTATATTGAACAATTTTATCATTGATATTAGTTCTAACTTCAAAGCTTGCTAATCTATTAAATGATACAGTTGAATTATTAAATTCAATATTTGGAACAAGATAATAGGCAACATATACTGAATCATCATCCAAATCGTAATCTATATCATTTCCATCCATAGGAATAGTCGAATGTTCAGATAAACGTACAGTACTGCCATCAACTTTTTTTGCTTCTAAGACATATTTAATATCATATGAAGCAAATGAATTATAATCAATAGAAGAAGTTCTTGATCTCGTTGTTATAGTAGAACTAAGACTAACTGGTGAGAAAACAACATTACGTGAAGCATAAATATTTATGGTTGAAGTCACTTTTGAAAAAGCATGATTGGCAACAGACAAAACTGTATTCGGTATTATAATATCAAATTCAATATTTAATCTAGCACCAGAATTCATTGGAGCAGAAGGAATTGATTTGATGCCATCGGTAAATACAACTCCAGTAATATCTAATGTTATACCATTTTCAGTAGTGATGAGATTTTTCATATACATAGACGATTCGTCAATGTACAAAGCATTTTTACCAGGATTAAATTTTGTAAAGTGCTTTTCTAATTCTTCAATTGCATCATCAGAAACTTTATGTAATTCTGACAGTTGTCCATATGAGTTTTGAAAAGTATTTATCATTAAAGTTAAAATATCATCATAATTATTCGCTGTTTCTTTAGCAGTACTGACTAAAGATTTAACAGTATTAATTAAATTGGTAATTTCATTATTTGCTTTATCAATATAACATAAATTTGTATTTAAAGCAGATAATGACTCAATACCAAAATATTCAAATTCTCCTGCAGCAAACACGGTATTTCCATTAAGGTTTGTTGTCATCACTTCATCAAACCCTAATACTTCTACTTTATTTGATGATACATTATACCAAAAAGCATATCCATCAACACCACTCTCTAGAGTAAATCCAGATCCTAATAAAATGTCTTGAACCTCAGCAGGAGTATAAAACTCTACGTCATCAAAAATAATTTCAGATGCTAGTATTGTGTTCATTGATCTAGCTTCTGAGGTCATTTTTGAAATCCTAGCTTTTTGAATATACCCAGTAATACTCGGAATCAACACAGCTGCAAGTATACCAATGATGGCGATTACTACAATAAGTTCTACAAGAGTAAATCCTTTACTCTTAGTAAAACCTTTGTTTTTCTTTAATGCTTTCATCAGATCCTCCTTTCTACTCATCCTCTAATGTCATAGTAAGTTTTTGTGTTGCTTCGTCATACACAGCTTCAATATCTATACCATTATTTGCAGTAAAGAGAAAACCTTTATCGTAATCAGATTCTCCAACTCTTTTTTTAACACTTTGGTCGCCTGACAATAAATTCAAACTTTCTAAATAATCAGAAAAATCAGTTTTTGGTTTTGGTTCATCACCTGCTCCATCAACTAGGTCGTCTCTTTCAATTAGCCAAGTTAGATATGCTGTTTCAACTGCTTCTGCTTCTTGCATTGCAGCAGAGTCTTTAGCTTTTTCAATATACCCAGTAATCGAAGGAATCAACACTGCAGCTAAAATCCCAATAATCGCAATAACAACAATAAGCTCTACAAGAGTAAAACCCTTGTTTTTCTTTAATACTTTCATTACATTACATTACTCCTTTCTTTTTTGTATTAACTTGAGATGTCATATTTCCCTACAAA
>DUUN01000338.1 GCA_012841535.1 Gallicola sp.
GTATTATTTTTTTTGAATCTTCAATAGATACCTTATCAACTTTTGTAAACAATAAATTATTACTAGCTGACAAATTTTCAATAATTTCATTATGAATAATCTTATTTTCATTAATTACTATTTCTGAAGGATTAATTCTACTAATTTCATTTTCAATACTTTTTCTTACATCATTTAAGTTAGAAAACCTTAATTTAGTAAAATTAATAATGCCTTCTAATACATCACAATATGAAATCCCTATGTTTTTTTCATCTATATATAATGACATTAAATAATTGTTGTCACCTTTTTCAGAAACACTATCATCTATTATTGTTCCTGGTGTAACAATTCTAATAATATCTCTTTTTACTAGACCTTTAGCTTTTCTAGGATCCTCTAATTGCTCACAAATAGCTACCTTATAACCTTTTGAAACAAGTTTAGAAATATATACATCTGAAACATGGTATGGAACACCACACATTGGACATTTTTCTCCACCACCACAATCTCTTTGCGTTAATACAATTTCCAACTCTCTAGATGCAATAATTGCATCTTCGAAGAACATTTCATAAAAGTCCCCTAATCTGAAAAATAAAATACTATCTCTGTTCTTTTCTTTTATTTCTAAATACTGCTTAATCATTGGAGTGTAATTATTCATTTTACCACCTATACTAAATCACCACTTAAAGAAAAAGAATTGTGTCCAGTAATTTTTACATTTACTAGTTTTCCTATTAAACCTTTATCACCTTTAAAATGTACAAGTTTATAACCCCTAGTTCTTCCTGTTAGAACCTCTTCATTATTCTTACTTGGCCCTTCCACTAAAACTTCTAATGTTTTTCCTAATTCTTTTTCATTATTTTTATAAAATATTCCATACATAAGTTCAAGTAGTCTTTCAAATCTTTTCTGTGAAATACTTCTTTCTACTTGATTTTCCATAGTTGCCGCTTTTGTTCCTTCTCTTTTACTATAAATAAAGGTAAAACCTTGATCATACTCAACTTCTTTGACAACTTTTAATGTTTCTTCAAAATCTTCTTCTGTTTCTCCAGGAAATCCAACTATTATGTCTGTAGATAAAGTAATATTAGGAATTTTATTTTTTAGTTTTTTTACTAATAATAAATAATCTTCCTGTGTATATTTTCTATTCATTTCTTTTAAAACTTTATTACTACCTGCTTGAAAAGGTAAATGTAAATTTTCACATACCTTATCACATTCTGCCATAGCATCAATTAAATCATCTGATAAGTCCTTTGGATGACTTGTTAAAAATCTAATTCTTTCAATACCTTCAACTTTATTAATCATTCTAAGTAAATCTGGAAATGATATAGGATTTGATAAGTTTTTTCCATATGAATTGACATTTTGTCCTAACAATGTAATTTCTTTATAACCCTTTTTGGCTAAATCATTAACTTCTTTAAGTATACTTTCAGGACTTCTACTATCTTCTCTTCCTCTAGCATATGGAACTATACAATAAGTACAAAAATTATTACACCCTGTCATAATATTTACATAACCTATAAATGGATGTTCTCGAATCATATCAATTTGATTATCAATTAAATCTCTATCTTCAATATCTACTACTGTCTTCCCTGTTGATAAATGTCTATTTATAAGAGAAGGTAAACTAGATATATTCTTAGTACCAAAAATAATATCTACATGTTTATATTTTTCCTGTATTATTTCCTTAGCTTCTCCTGTTTGCATCATACAGCCGCATACTGCAATTATCATTTCAGGTTTTTCTTTTTTCAACGGTTTTAATGAACCTAATTGACCATAAACTTTAAGTTCAGCATTTTCTCTAACTAAACATGTATTGTAAATTATAAAATCTGCATTTTCAACTTTATCTGTTTTAATATATCCTAAATTTTCTAAAATATAAGCTATCTTTTCTGAATCGTGTTCATTCATTTGACAGCCGTAAGTTTGAATTAAATATTTTTTTTCTATCAAAATACTACCTCTTATTTTTCTATTATTCTATAATACGAACATAATTGTATCATAGATTATAGCAATGAAAAAGAATCCCATACTATTTTTATATGATTTAAAATAAAAATAGAAGTAACTGGTATTTTTACTTCTATTTTCTAAAATAACCTTGATTTTTTATTAACTTTTAAGAAAATCTATTAAAAATTTCCCTCATATATTTTTCTACTATTCTTTTTGCTTCATTTGCTGGAATTAATTTTTTATATACTCTTCCTAAATAATTTTCATACACACTTATAATTATATCATCTACCATACCGGCATTTTCTTCATTTATCAATCCTTCTTCTACACATTTATCCATTAGTATCTTTGATCTTCTATTTAATGAATTTGAGCGTAACATTTCTTGTATATATGCAGGATGTTTTTTTATATCTAAAGGAAAAATATTGTAAAACTCCTCTACATATAATTCCATATCTTTTTTTAATTCAGCTAAAAATAAAGCTTGATAAATATTTGGTATATCAAAGGACTTATCTATAAAACAGTCCCATACTTTAAAGTATATTTCTTTACTACTATTTACATCCTTAATATAGTTAGGAATTTCATCAATGTAGTCTTCTAAATAAGTCATTGCTGCAAAAAATTTAAGATGATTTAAATCATCAAAGTATTTATATATTGTAGCACTATTATATCCAGCCAGTTCTCCAACTTTTCTTATTGTAATATTTTGAATACTCTCATTATCTATTATTTGTCTTGCTGCATCAATAAAATATTCTATTTTTCTTTTCTTTTGAATTTT
Organism: Gallicola sp.; assembly: GCA_012841535.1. Lineage (GTDB taxonomy): Bacteria > Bacillota > Clostridia > Tissierellales > Peptoniphilaceae > Miniphocaeibacter. Next base: position 2,783 of record DUUN01000338.1, read on the forward strand.
TTTGTTTCTTTCTTTAATTAATTCTTCTTTATTCAAAATATTCCTCCACTATAGATCTTTATACTAAGGATAATATATCATAAAAAATAGGCAAGAACTAGTCTTGCCTATTTTTTAACATTAGAATATTGTGGGTTCTTCTATTTTTACAGTTAATGCATCCAAAGCTCTTTTAACTCTATCATATCTTAATTTATGTTGAACTTCTTCTGGAGTTGTAGGATCTCCTAAAGGATAAGGTATTGATATTGTTGGTACAATTTTATTAACTCCAACAGTCTGAGCCACAGGTATTAGATTACACATTTGTACTACAGGTATGCCAGCTTTTTCTATTTCTTTTACCATAGTTGCACCGCAACGTGTACAAGTTCCTCACGTAGATGTAAGTATTACACCATCTACTGAATCTTCTTTAAGATATTCTATTATCTCTTTACCCATTCGTGATGCTTCAGCTTGAGTAGTTCCTGTTCCTACAGTTGAGTAGAAATAAGGATGTAATCTTCCAAATACCCCTTCTTTTTCCATTTCTTTTAAAACATCTATAGGTGTTATTCTATTAGGATCATTGTCTGCTGCTTCTGGGTCAAAGCCTGCATGTATGGTCTTAAACTCTCCACTTTTTAATCTATCCATATTAGAAATATCATATCTACCCCATCTTGTAGCAGATGCTGATTGAATTCTATCTGGATTATCAACTGGTACAATTCCACCACTTGTCACTACTGCTATATTAGCTTTTTTAAGGTCCTTAATAGGATCTGCCATTGGAATAATTTCTTTTGCCTCTATTACTAATTCTGTCTGATATTCTTCTCCTTTTAATTTCTTTATTAACATATCAACACCACGTTTAGAAGCTTTTACAGGTTCTTCTAACCAAACTTGTTTTCTAATTCCTCTTGAAAAATACCCTTCTTCATCAGCAGATTTCAATTCTTTTCCTTCTAGAATTCTATTTAAATAGTCTGCCATTGGAGCTATGTTTTTTCTCATAGAAGCAGCTGATTTACCACCTTTGAATATTATTAAATCCGATTTAAACATTTCAACTCCAGGATTTTCAATATTCATTGATGTAATAACTGGAACATTGAATTTATCTTGAACAGCCTTACAGATATTTCCACATGCAACACCATATCTACCTGCTTGGAATGCTGGTCCAGCTACGAAAGCATCAAATTCTAATCCTTCTAACATCTTTAAGATTTCATCAATCGCTTTTTCAGTATTACTTCCAAAATAATTATCTCCACATACGATGGTATGAGTAACTTCAGCATTTAATTTTTTATTAAGTTCTACTCCTGGTCCAACAACACCTTCTCGTATTTCAGGTTTTATATCTGCCTTGTCCTCTCCACCAATACCAGCAAAGAATTGATTTATATAATGTACAACTTTTTTCATGTTATCCTCCTAAAATTCTTTAACGGTTTTTACAGACCAACCACTAATTCCATCACCGCAAAACATAGCATTATTCTCTAATATAATTGAGCCATCTTCTCTCACAGAAGGTCCTAGTTTCTCATCGCCTTCCCAACCACCAGACAAGCCGTCCCTTCCTAAAGCAGCTAATTCACCATATACTGTTTTACATGCTGGAAGTTCTATTAAATCTGAAACATTTCCTGTTGATACCAACGCATTGGCTTTTTCATTTAAAACTACTAATGGTTGAGATTGTCCATCTCTTCCTGTACATTCATTACTAATTCCTACAGTTTTTACTCCTACGTCTTCTAAAGCTACTATGCATCTTATATAATCAACATCTGGATTACCATAGCCTTCTTCAGTAACAATAGCGCCATCTGCTCCTAATGACTTTGCAATGTTTGCTACAAATATAGCTGATCTTTCCTTCTGTTCCAAAGAAACATTTAAATTTGATAGTATTACTCCTAGGAAATTTATTTCTTTACCATGTCTTGAGTAAAGTTCTTTTATAGTTTCAAAGTTTTGCATTTCATATGTTGACCATTTTGATGAAGATGGCATAAAGCTACCTGAGATTAAAGCTCCATCTAAAATTTCATTAGGATTAATAAATGTAGGAACATAATGGTTCATATCCCATCCATAAATTAAGTCATTATAACCCATCATTTCCATTTGAGATTGAGGTTGCATTACTAATACTACAGATGGTAAGTCATTTACCTTTTCATTTCTTTTAGTAACGCCTTCAAACTCGTATATATCTTTATCTTCTGGTTCTAAATCCTTAACAGCTCTACCAATATATTCTGCTAATTTATGTGCAGCCCATCTAATTGCATGATTTTTTTTCTGTTGCTCAAATCTTTCTTCTTCTTCATCGGTATCTGCAATTAAAACTACATTTATTAATTGACCAAATAAAGTATATTTCTGACCTTCTCCACCCATATCAACAAGTCCATCACCAAAACTTCCATAATGTTTACCTACTCCTAATACACTAACTCCTTTTAAGGCGTGTACTCTACCTTCTCCTGTTGGAGCTAAATCACCAGTTACACCAGGAAACAAAGCTCTTCCATCTGGTCTAATTCTAGGTTCTACTGCTTCTTTTACTGGAACTATTCTAATATCTTCCCCAGGTTTTGCTATTTTCAAATCAAGGGACGTAATATGTTCATCTTCTAAAATATAATCCATTGCTTCTTTTTTATTAATAATAAGTAAGCCATCTTTATAGGTAGTTTCATCTCCAAAAACTACATCTTTTACATGAAAGTTTCCTATTTCAAGTTTTTTCATAATATCCTCCTATTTTAACGCTGCCGCTTTTTCTTTTGCTATTTTCTTTTGTCTTTCTAATTCAATTGTATATGGGTCTTTGTCCAATGCTTTTTTCAATGCATACATGGCAAAAAACATTATAAATATAAATGGAAAAGCTGCTACAATTGAAATTGTTTGTAACATATTTAATCCATTACTAGTACCTAACATTAATGCTAAAGTTAAAGCTGATATTAAAACACCCCAAACTCCCATTTTTATTTTATTAGGTTCCAGTTTTCCCTCATCACATAGCATACCGAGAACAAAAGTTGCTGAGTTTGCTGATGTAATAAAAAATGTAAATAGTAAAACTACTGTTACTATAGATAATATTGTTCCAAAAGGTATCTCATTCATTACTATAAAAAACGCTGTTGTTGTATTCTTTGCTGCCTCAGTTAAAATAGCAATGTCTACAGAAAAATCTATACCACCAAATATTGCAAACCATAAAAAAGATAATATTGCCGGTACTAATAAAACTCCTGCTACAAATTCTTTTATAGTTCTTCCTCTTGAAATTCTAGCAATAAAAACTCCAACAAATGGAGCCCAAGAAATCCACCAAGCCCAATAAAAAATTGTCCATCCACTATACCAAGTATCCTCATTAAACGCTCCCATTTCTAAAGCACTACTTAAAAATCTCTGTAAATATAATCCTGTACTCTCAATAAAAATACTTAAAATTTTAACCGTAGGTCCAAATACAAAAGAACCCAGTAATAGAATAGCTACTAATATCATATTTAAATTAGATATTGCTGCTATACCCTTATCTATTCCAGCTACTGCTGTTCCGGTATATATAATAGTTATTCCTATTACTATTATTAATTGAACTGTAGTATTTTCCGGAATTCCAAACAGATAATTTAAACCACTATTTATTTGATATGTACCTAACCCTAAAGATGTAGCCATTCCTCCTGCAGTAGCAAATACTGCTAAAATATCTATTAATTTTCCAATTCCTCCTTTTGTTTTTTCTTCACCTAATAAAGGAATGAATATACTACTAACTAAGGCAGGTTTTTTCATCCTAAATTGCATATAAGCTAATCCTAATCCTATAATGCAATAATTAGCCCAAGGATGTAATCCCCAATGTAAAAACGATTTCTCCATTGCAAATTTAGACGCTTCCAATGATGCAGCTTCAATTCCTGCAGCAGGCTGTAAATAATGACTAAGTGGTTCTGCTATTCCCCAAAATACTAGTCCTATACCCATACCAGCTGAAAACAACATTCCAAACCAAGTAATAGTTTTATAATCCGGCTTCGAATCATCTGGTCCTAATTTTATATTTTTATACTTACTAAAAAATCCAAGCCATAATACATAAACTACAAAAGATGTCATAGCCAAAGTATAAAGCCAACTAAAATTACCAGATAAAAAGTTAAATACTGTATTTGCAGTACTTTCAAAACTAGATGTATGTAATAATCCCCAAAGTACAATTGCAAATACTAGTAACATAGAAACTATAAATATGCTTTCTTTTTTTAAATTAAACTTTTTTTTCTTCATTCTTCCCTCCTTGTTAAATTTTTAATAATTTATCGCAAAAAATAATTACGATTTTATAATAATCATGATTATCTTGTGACAATATTCTATCATAAAAGAAAAAATAAAACATCATATTTATATTTTTTGATATATATTAATATACTAAATAATTATTTAAAATATTTTTTAGGTATGTTTTCTCTAAAATATATAATATCCCTTATCCATTCTTCTCTAATTTCCCAAATATTAGCTTGTATAAAATGAGCTGGAGTATTTTTTATATCAAAAATTCTCGGCCAACTGTCTATTATCTTTTGTCTTTCAATTAAGTTTAAATTACCTTTTGAATCA
>DUUN01000059.1 GCA_012841535.1 Gallicola sp.
GTATAAATATAAAAAAATTAATATAATTATAGTAAATAGTTTAAATAAGTAAAGAAAAATGATATAATGATTATTTAAGAAAAGATAATTGGAGGAAGAAATGACCTGTGAAAATTTAGATAAATGGGTAGAACAATTGGATTTTAAAGGAGCTAAAGAAAGGCTAAATAATAAGACGAATCCAACAAGATTAATATATAGCGATGCTTTTTCAAATATTTTTGGTAATCATATTTACTTAAAACCTGAAAACTTACAAGTTACAGGGGCATTTAAAATAAGAGGAGCTTATAATAAAATTTCTAAAATGACTGAGGAGCAAAAGACTAAGGGACTAATTTCAGCTTCAGCTGGAAATCATGCTCAAGGAGTTGCCTATTCTGCAAAAGAAGCTGGAGCAAGTGCAACTATAGTAATGCCATCTACAACTCCCCTTATTAAAGTTGAGGGAACTAGAAAATATGGTGTAAATGTATTATTATATGGAACTAATTTTGATGAAGCATTTCATAAAGCAGAAGAAATTGCTAAAGAAAAGAATTTGGAATTTGTACATCCTTTTGATGATTTAGATGTTATAGAAGGACAAGGGACAATTTCTCTAGAAATACTTAAAGAACAACCTGATATAGATATAATTATTGTTCCAATTGGTGGCGGTGGATTAATTTCTGGAGTAGCAGTTGCTGCCAAACAAATTAACCCTAATATAAAAATAATAGGAGTTGAGCCAGAAGGAGCTAAGTCCATGACTTGCTCAATGGAAGATGGCCATATTATATGTTTAGACAATGTAGACACAATAGCAGATGGTGTAGCTGTTAAAGAGCCGGGAAAAATAACCTATGAATTAGTTAGAAATTATGTTGATGAAATAATTTCTGTAACAGATTATGAAATAATGGAAAGCTTTATTGAAATAATGGAAACCCATAAATTAATGGCTGAGTCTTCAGGAGCTATGTCTGTTGCTGCTGCAAAAAAACTTAAGGTTTGGAACAAAAAGGTTGCATGTGTAATTAGTGGTGGTAATATAGATATGGTGACTATTTCGACTATGGTTCAAAAAGGTCTTGTATCTAAAGGTAGATTATTTGGTTTTACAGTATTGTTACCAGATAGACCTGGGGAGCTTTTAAATATAGCAAGAATTTTAGCTGAAATGAGTGCTAACGTTGTAGAAGTATCTCATGATCAATTTAAAACAGCAGATAGACTAACAGATGTTGTTTTACAAGTACAAGTTGAAGCTAATGGTCACGATCATATAAATAAAATAATTGAAAGACTTTATGATGAAGGCTATAAAGTAAAAAGAACCAGCTAGGGGGATTAATGTTAGTAGGAGAATTAATAAGCCGTGTTAAAACCGAGAAGATAAAAGGTGATATAACTATAAATATAGAGTACATTTCTTTAAATTCTAAGGAAGTAGATAAAAACACTGCTTTTATTGCTATAAAAGGATTTGTTACAGATGGTCATAAATTTATTAATGATGCAATAAATAATGGTAGTAGAGTAATTTTTCACCAGTCAGAATTAAAAGAATATGCTAATAATATTACTTATATTAAGATGAATAATACAAGAACTGCACTTTCTGAATTATCTTCTATATTATTTGGTGAGCCAAGTAAGAAGTTAAACATGGTAGGAATAACAGGTACAAATGGAAAAACTACAGCTACTTATATGTTAGAAGAAATTTTAAATTACAATAATAGTAGCACTGCCTCTATAGGTAGTATTGGATTAAAAACAAGAGAAGGAAATAAATCATTAGGAAAAACAACTCCTGAGTCTAATTTATTACAAAAAATATTTAAGGAACTTGTAGATAAGGGAGTGGAAAACTGTGTAATGGAAGTATCGTCCCACTCTTTAGAATTAGACAGGGTAAAATATACAGAGTTTGATTACGGTGTTTTTACAAACTTAACTTTAGAGCATTTAGAACTTCATAATAATATGGAGGACTATTATAAAGCAAAGAAAAAATTGTTTTATATGACATCTAAAGAAAATATTATTAATATAGATGATAGTTATGGAAAAAGACTTGCACAAGAATTAAAAGACGATAATAGAAGTGTAAAGACATATGGAATTAACTGTGAAGCTGACTATATGGCAAAAAAAATAGAAATGTCTGTAACAGAGTCTAAATTCATATTTAGCACTCCTAAAGGAGAAATAGATATAACAATGCCTACTTCTGCATTATTTAATGTCTATAACGCCCTATCGGCTATGGCAGTAGCTTGTGAAATGGGTATTAGCTTAGAAAATATAGCAAAGGGTATTGGAAAGTTTAAAGGACCGGAGGGCAGGTATGAAGTTGTTCAAAACGACAAGGGTCTTAATTTAGTAATAGACTTTGCTCACACTCCAGATGCAGTTGAGAAAATATTACAGTTTGCTAAAAGTAATTTCAATAAGGATATAATAGTTCTATTTGGAGTTCAAGGTGCAAGAAATATAGAAGCAAGAGAAAAAATTGGCGAAGTAGCTGGAAAATATGCGGATTTTTCCATAGTAACAAAGGATGATGAAATTTTTGATAATGTAGATAATATTTCAAAATCCATAATTAAAGGAATAAATAAAAATAAGGGTAAATATACCTATATTCCAGATAGAAGACAAGCTGTAAAAGAAGCAATAAAAATGGCAAATAAAGATAATATAGTACTTTTTTTAGGAAAGGGAAATGAAAGATTCCTAAAAAAAGATGGAAAAGAAGAATATTATTATGAGATAGAGGAAATAAACAAAGCATTGGCAAATAAATAATCCAATGCTTTATTTGTTTTAACAACTTAAATAAAAGCAAAAAAATAAGTCCAGTGGTTAGCTGGACTTTTTATTTTATATATAGGTCGCAGGGTTCATAATTTGGGAGGATGAACAAAATAAATGACCTATATCTTTTCTTCTGAATATATAATAGCATAAATATATAATTATGTAGTTACAGATAAATTACAAAAAAGTTACAAAATTGTTACATTATGACCTAACCCCATTTACAAAGTAAATGGCAGGTAGGTCAAATGCAATCTATTACCGACGAAGGAAGAAAGTGGCAAGAAATAGTCTGCTTTATGACCTAACCCAATTTACGAAGTAAATGGTAGGTAGGTCAAATGCAATCTATTACCCATGAACGAAGAAAGTGGCAAGAAATAGTCTGCTTTATGACTAACCTACCTTATAAGTTAAATTCTATGGTATAAGTTAGGGGAGAATTAGAGAAGATGAATTTTATAATATTGCTATTTTTAAGTAAGTAGATAATATGTTAAAGTATATTGTAGTAAAAAATTAAAAAATAAAAAGTTTTATTTAGTGTAAAACAAAAGTATATAAATTGAAATATAATAAATGTTTTTAAATATATTATTATATTTATTACGAGGTGTAAATATGTCTAAAATTATAATAGTAGGTGCTGGTGCTTCAGGAGTTATGGCCAGTATTCTTTTAAAAAGAAAGGGACACGAGGTATTGGTTTTTGAAAGAAATGAAAAGCCAATGAAAAAAATCTACGCTACAGGAAATGGAAGATGTAATTTTACAAATAGAAATATAGAATTTAGCAACTATCATGGTAAAAATCCTAAATTTGTAATGTCAGCAATAAAAAGCTTTGGTTATGATGAAGTAATTGATTTTTTTAATGATATTGGAATAAAAGAATTAGAATTGGAAAATGGAAAAATTTATCCTATGAGTTTACAGGCTAGTTCTGTTGTGAAACAAATGGTTTTAGAAGCTGAAAAACTTGGGGTTAAGTTTAAGTACAACAGTTATATAAAAATGCTAGATTTTAAAAAGAAACCTAAGGTTATCTTATATAATAATGAAGAATTTGAAGGAGATTTTATAATAGTAGCTACAGGCGGAAAAGCAATGAGCAAATCCGGTTCAGATGGTAATGGATATTTGTTACTAGAAAAAATAGGACATAGCCTTGTTCCTACACACCCGGGTATTGTCCAATTAAAATTGGAAAATAAGGAATTTAAGAAGATAAATGGAACAAAAATACCAGGCTATATTTATTTAATAAACAAAAACAAAAAGACAATGGAGCAATTTTCTGATATATTATTTACAGACTATGGAATATCAGGACCGGGAATATTACAAATATCTGGTGAGGCTATAAGAAAGTTAAAAGCCAATAAAGAAGTTTATATTTCTGTAGATTTACTTCCATATTTAAAAGAAGATGAGTTATATAATTATTTAAAAACTAATTTTGAAAAAAATAGCTATAAGAAATTATCTCAAGCTTTAGTGGGAACAATTAACGATAAGGTTATTAGCTCTTTAATAGAATATTTGAATTTAGACGATATAGTAGTTGGGAATTTATCAAAGGAAATTATATTTGAAATTTCAAAAACTATTAAGGATTTGCGTTTAAAAGTTACCGGTTATAAATCTGAAAAAGATGGTCAAGTTACATGTGGCGGAATTTCTACAAAGGAAATAGAACCAAAAACTATGAAGTCGAAAATACAGGATAATTTATATATTATTGGAGAAATAATGGATATAGATGGAGATTGTGGAGGATATAATCTTCATTGGGCATGGGCTTCTGCAAATGCCTGTGCTAAAGACATTGTCTAAGGAGATTAAGATGTTTAGAATGAAAAACAAACTCGATGAATTAGTTAGTCGAGGAGAACAAATAAGAATTGCATTAGTAGGGGCAGGAAAAATGGGGACTGGTCTTGTTAATCAAATTTCAAGAATAAAGGGAATGACTACGTCTATAATAGTTGATGAAAAAATAGACAAGGCCTACCATGCCTTAGATTCAGCAGGTATAAAAAAAGAAGATATTATAAAAACCAATTCTATTCAACAAGCTGAACTTGCCCTATCAAAAAATAAATTTGTAATTACAGATGACTACACTTTGGCATATAGACTAGATAAAATCCAAGGAGTTGTAGATGCTACAGGAAATCCTCCTTTTGGTGCTCAGTTAGCAATGGAATCAATAGAAAACTACAGGAATGTAATTATGCTAAATGTAGAATGTGATGCAGTAGTTGGACCAATAATATACGATTACGCTAAAAAGAACAATGTTGTATATACTGGCACTGCAGGGGATGAGCCGGGAGCAATAATGGAGCTGGCAAACTTTGCAGTAGGGGCGGGATTTAATTTATTAGCAGTTGGAAAGGGTAAAAATAATCCGCTGAATAATTATGCAACAGAGGATGATTTAAGGGAGGAAGCAATTTCAAAAGGGCTTTATCCTAAGATGTTAACAGCTTTTGTCGATGGAACAAATACTATGTTGGAACTAACTTCTGTAGCAAATGCTTTAGGATTTACACCAGATATATTGGGATGCCACGGAGTTACAGCTGATATTAAGGATATTCCTAGATTATTTTCCCTAAAGGAACAAGGGGGAATATTAAACAATTATAGAATTGTAGATTTTTGTTTTGGCATAGCTCCAGGTGTTTTTGCTGTTGTAACTCATGATACTAAAGAGGTACACGATTTAATGGACTATCTTTCAATGGGGAAGGGACCAAATTATGTATTGTATAGACCTTATCATTTAACGAGTTTGGAAACTCCTGTTACAATTTATGAGGCTATTGTTGAACACGATCCTACTATAGCTCCAGAGAAGGGACAGGTTTCAGATACTATTACTGTAGCTAAAAGGGATTTGAAGGCTGGCCAGTATTTAGAAGGTATTGGAGGAAAAGATGTTTTCGGGAAAATAACAAGTCATATTAATCAAAGAAATAGGAAATTATTGCCAATTGCCCTAATAACTAAAAAGACCAAATTAAAAGTTGATGTAAAAAAAGATGAGTTAATTACTTACGATATGGTAGAATTAGAAGAGGATCAAATAATTACAAAGTTGAGAAAAAAACAAGATGAGCTAGGTTTATAGGAGGTTCTTATGGCACATTTGAAATATGAAGAAATATTGGATTCTTTAATTGATATTTTAATGGCAGAGAAAACAAAAGAAAAAAAGCTTCAGAAAGTTTCTGAAATTTTAAAAAATAAAGTTCCTAATGTTATATGGTCAGGGTTTTATTTAACTAATGAAGATGAAGATTTGATTTTAGGACCTTATGTAGGCAAACCAGCTTGCATAAAAATTGCTCCTGGAGAAGGAGTTTGTGGTACAGCAGCTTTATTAATGGAAACAAAAAAGGTTTATGATGTAAGTAAGTTTCCAGGTCATATTCAATGTGATGAGGATGCTCAAGCTGAACTAGTTGTACCAATAATTAAAAATGATGTAGTCTATGGAGTAATAGACTTAGATAGTGATAAAATAGGAAACTTTACAGAAGAAGACCAGGATTTTGTTGAAAGAGTTAGAGATATTTTAGTAAATACAATAGATTGGAAATAAAAATAAATAAGCCCCATAAATTTAAATTTTAATTTATGGGGCTTTTGAATTTTAATAAAAAATTTTTAAATTAAGTTGTAAAAAATATATTTATCATAGTGACTATAACGATAATTGAAAAGATCATCATTCCAGGGTTTAAAATTATAGCATTGATATTTTCTAGTTCTATTTCCCCTTTTGAAAATTGGATATTTCTAAATTTAGGAATAAACCAAGTTAATAATAGAAACAAGCCAATTACTATAAGAATAAAGGATAATATAGCCCATATATATGAAATAATATTGTTATTAAGGGCTAAGGTCAGTATTGAAATACCTCCACCTAATAAGTTTATAATTAAATGAATTATAATTGGATACTTAATATTTCCTGTGTACAGATATAGGGAAGATAAAATAAGCCCTAACACAAAAGCGTATAATGATTGAAGTATATTTAAATGAAACATTCCAAATATTAAAGAGCTAAATAATATATAAATTCTATCTCCAAATACTGAGGTTTTTTTATACAGAAAGTATCTGAAAATATATTCTTCAATAATTGGTGCAAGTATAACTGCAACAAAAAACATAATATAGGGGTTAGAATCTAATATTAAATCTGAAATTGGATTACTATTTAAGCCTCTTTGTAAAATTTTCTTTAGTAGTATTGTAACTAAATTGCCTACTGCTGTTATAGATGAAACTATAGCAAAACCAGATAGAGCAGTTGCAATTATTTGTTTTAAATTTAAATCTATTTTTTTTAATGGTTTGGTTATAGGACTATTGGGAGCGGTATTTATTACTAGAAGCCCAAAAGGATAGGCTATTAAATATTGAATTATCAGGTATAGGACAAGTGGTATCCAGTCAATTTCTAATATATTTTGTGGAATAAATCCCTTAAATTTATATAAAAATATACTAAAAATATTTTGAACAACCATTATTGTAATTAAACCAAAAGCTATTTTACTAAAAGTATTTTTATATTTTTCCATATTGTCTCCTTCTAATACAAACTACTACAAATTATATATGATTTATAGTTAGAGTTAAATACTTAATTAAACTATGATAATTTATAATTTTCCATATTTTTCAGAAACTCTATAAGATAGGGGAATATAAGTAGAGGATAAAATTAGGGAATCATTTCAATATTATCTTAACTTTCTAAATGAAATAATCATAAACTAACTTAAAGAAATTTTTAATAACTTTACTTATATTTTGTAAAACTTGACAAAATGGTGCTAAATATGTAGAATAATAAGGATTATAGACTGTGAAGAGACCGTTCCTACAATGGAGTTAATAGAGAGGTTCTGCTTGGTGGAATGAACTAATGAAATTATAGGAAAAATCAGCTTGGAGTTTAATATCCGATATTAAAGATATTACGTAGTACGCGTTAAGTATGTTGAGTGGCATGGCTTTATTTGCTATGCAATTTAGGTGGTAACACGGTTAGAAGCGTCCTATTTTATATAGGATGCTTTTTGTAATTTATAGATTAGTGAAATTAAATAATAAGTTTAAGGAGAGGAATTATGTCAAAGTTTAAAGATCTTTCTAAGGCACCGGTAAGAGAAAGAGAAATTGAAATTTCCAAATATTGGAAAGAAATAGATTTACTACACGAAACAGTAAACCAAAGACCGAAGGATAAAAATTATGTTTTTTATGATGGACCTCCAACGGCAAATGGTAGGCCGGGAATTCATCATGTAATATCCAGAACTTTAAAGGATATGACATGTCGTTATAAGACTATGAAAGGCTTTAGAGTAAAGAAAAAAGCAGGCTGGGATACTCATGGTTTACCTGTTGAAATTGAAGTTGAAAAGAAATTAGGACTTCATAGTAAGAAGGAAATAGAGGAGTATGGTGTAGAAGCCTTTAATAAGGAATGTAGAAACTCTGTATTTACCTATGAGCAAGCTTGGAGAGAAATGTCAGAAAGAATGGCGTTTATGGCTGATATGGATAATCCATATATAACTTTAGACAATGACTATATAGAAACTGTTTGGTGGCTACTAGATGGTATGTTTAAAAAAGGTCTTGTTTATGAAGGAGCTAAAATTTTACCATATTGTCCAAGATGTGGAACGGGACTTGCTTCTCATGAAGTTGCTCAAGGCTATAAGATGATAAAAACTCAAACTGTATATGTTGCCTTTAAGAGAAAGGATGCAGACGAGTATTTCCTAGCTTGGACAACAACACCTTGGACTTTATTATCTAATGTTGCCCTAACAGTAGGTCCTGATGTAGATTATATTCTAGCTGAATTAGGTGGAGAAAAGTACTACATTGCTAAGGCTTTAGCAGATAAAGTTCTAGGAGAGGATTATAAGGTAGTAAAAGAGCTTAAGGGTAAGGACATGGAGTATATGGAATATGAACAACTACTTCCATTTTTTAAACCTGATAAAAAAGCTTTCTTTGTAACAACAGCAAACTATGTATCAACAGAAGATGGTACAGGTATAGTTCATACTGCACCAGCATTTGGGGAAGATGACTACCAAACCGGAAGAAGATATGATTTACCGTTAATTAATCCGGTAAATGAAGAAGGAAAATTTGTTGGTTCACCTTGGGATGGTCAATTTGTTATGGATGCCGATCATGATATAATCCATTATTTATTTGATAATGGTAAGGCATTTAAAAAACAAAAAGTAGAGCATAACTACCCTCATTGCTGGAGATGTGGAACTCCTTTAATCTACTATTCAAAACCATCTTGGTATATAGAAGTTACAAAACTAAAAGAACAATTTATAGATGAAAATAATAAGGTAAACTGGTATCCTGACTTTGTTGGAGAAAAGAGATTTGGAAACTGGTTGGAAAATTTAAATGACTGGGCAATTTCTCGTTCAAGATATTGGGGAACTCCATTCCCTGTATGGAAATGTGAAGAAGGTCATACTACATCTGTAGGTTCAAGAAAAGAACTTAAGGAAAGAGCAATTGAGGATATTTCTGAAGATATTGAATTGCACAGACCATATGTTGATGATGTACATTTAACATGTGAAAAATGTGGAAAGCCAATGACTAGGGAAAAAGACGTTATAGACGTTTGGTTTGACTCTGGGGCAATGCCTTTTGCACAACAACACTATCCATTTGAAAACAAGGAGAATTTCTTTGAAGAGCTTTTCCCGGCTGACTTTATAAATGAGGGAATAGACCAAACAAGAGGATGGTTTTATTCATTACTTGCTATATCCGTATTAACAACAGGAAAAGCACCTTATAAAAATGTACTGGTAAATGATTTAATCCTTGACAAAGAAGGAAAGAAAATGAGTAAATCCAGAGGAAATACATTAGATCCAATAGAATTATTCGATAAATTTGGAGCAGATGTTGTAAGATTTTACTCATTATATGTATCACCACCATGGGTTCCAACTAAATTTGATGTTGATGGACTAAGAGAAGTAGACAGTAAATTCTTTAGATCCTTTAAAAACACCTATAATTTCTTCCAATTATATGCAAATACAGACAATATAGATCCTAGAGATTTTTATATAGAACCGGAAAATAGACCGGAAATAGATAGATGGATTCTTTCAAGATATAATAATCTATTAAAACTATATAATGAAAATATGGAAATATTTGAAGTTACAAAAGTTGTAAGGGCAATTTCCGACTTTGTAATTGAAGATGTGTCTAACTGGTATATAAGAAGAAATAGAAGAAGATTTTGGAAAACAGAAATAGATGACGATAAAAAAGCCGTTTATAATACAACCTATGAAATACTTTTAGGAGTAACTAAACTAATAGCACCATTTACACCATTTATGGCAGAGGAAATATATCGTAACTTAACAGATAAAACCTCAGTTCATTTAGATTATCTTCCAGAAGTAGAGGAAGCCTTAATAAATGAACAACTAGAAGAAAAAATGGAAGTAGTAAGAAATTTAGTAGCCCTAGGTAGAGCTTCAAGAGAAGAAGTTAATATTAAAGTAAGACAACCTTTAACAGAAATAGTTGTTGATGCTAAATATGAAGAATTAATTTCAGATCTAGTTCCTTTAATTAAAGAAGAGCTTAATATTAAAAATGTTAAATTTGAAGCAGACCTTTCAGAGTTTATGAATTATGAATTAAAACCTGACTTTAAAGTAGCAGGAAGAATATTAGGAAAGAAAATAAAAGAATTCCAAAACTACCTTAAAGGAGTAGATGCTAAGAAGTTTGTAGCAGACCTAGAAGCAGGAGATTTGGAAGTGGAACTTTCAGGAGAAAATACTACAATAAAAAGAGAGTATATTGAAGTAAGAGTATCTGCAAAAGAAGGTTTTGATGTAATAATGGAAAATAATCTATTTGTAATTCTCGATACAACAATAACTCCTGAACTTAAAGCAGAAGGATATGCTAGAGAATTTATATCTAAAGTTCAACAAATGAGAAAAGCGAATGATTATGACGTACTAGACAATATTAAAATTACCTATGTACCTACAGAAGCAATAAAATCAGCTGTAGAAGAATTTGAAGATTTTATTAAAAAGGAAACATTGGCAAAAGAAATACTTGCAGTAGAAAGTCTTAATGGCGAAACTGTAGATTTAAATGGGGAAGAAGTAGTAATAGAGTTAAATAGAATTTAGTTTAGGGGACATGGTGAAAGCCATGTTCTTTTATATTGTTTTAAAAGTGATAGTATGATATAATTACACTGCGATTTTAATAGCTTGGAGGTGGAATGAATGTTGGTAATAAATCCGGCAATAGAGTACAGGAATAAATATTTTTGAATAACTTTTTTTGTTGGAATTTCTAGTAAAGCTATTAATAATCAATAAATTAAATTTTAATGATTTGGAGAATATAATTGACAGCATCTATTCGTTTAAGATAAACTCGGCAATAAAAATAAGGACTCTATTAAGTATGATAGACTTTTTTGTTGTATTTTTTCGAATAGTCTGATTTTTTAAATTAAAAGATTGTATTTAATTCGATAAAATTTTACAGGAGAGGTTTATTCAAATATGACTCCTGTTTTTTATTGCCCTTTTTTATGTAAAAAACAATAAAAAAGGAGAGTTATATGCAAAAAAACGAATATTGGATTACACAGAATTTTATGACTAAGAAATCATTAATAAAGAAGATTATAAACCTTAGCAATATAGATAGAGAAGATAAGATTATAGAGATAGGGACTGGTAAAGGACATATTACAGAAGAACTAGCTAAAAAAAGTAAAAGGGTATTTTCGATAGAAATAGATGAAAAGCTTTATAAATATTCTAAAGAAAAATTAAATTTATATAAAAATTGTACTTTAATAAATATGGATTTTTTAGATTATAAATTACCCAAAGAAGGAAATTATAAAGTATTTTCAAATATACCATACTCAATCACTACAAAAATTATTAACAAATTAACTAACGTCAACAATAAATCTAGTGATATTTATCTTGTTATGGAAAAAGGAGCAGCCAAAAGATTTCTTGGACAAGCTAAAGAAACAAGGAAATCTTTAATAATTAAACCATTTTGGGATATGGAAATTTTATATTTTTTTAGAAAAGATGATTTTAATCCAAAACCATCAGTTGAATCTGTTCTAGTTCACTTTTCTAGAAAGAATACATCAGACATATGTACAGAAGAGAAAAAGAAATATGAACAATTCATAAATCATTCATTTAAATATGGACTCTATGGAAGAAGAAGGTTGCTAACGAAAAGACAAATTCAAACTGCCTTGAAATTTGAGAAATTAGATCAAATTAGTGGGAATAATAATGTAAAATATGCTCAATTTCTATGTTTATTTAAATATTATAATAAGCTTTAAATATTAATAGGATAGGCTGATGTCTATCCTATTTTTTTATTGCAACAAATGGAGCGTAACTCCAAAATAGTATTTACTTTTGGAGTAAAGATGTTATAATTGATTCATGGAGGTGAATTATGAGTTATAGAGCAATAATAGAATCCTACTATCCTTCTTTAACAAAGGGAGAACAAAGGGTAGCAGATTATATTTTAAAAAATGAGCAAAATGTGATTTACCAATCTTTAAAGGAAATTTCTAAAAGTATTGGAGTGGGAGAAGCCACTGTTATTAGATTTTGTAATAAAATTGGTTTAACAGGATTTCAAGAGCTAAAACTTATGTTAGCCAAGGAAAGTTCTGATAATGAAGATGGTTTTCCAGATAATTACATAGATAAAGTTACTGATAATATTATTAATGCAATAAATAAAACAAAAGATTTATTAGATGTTGACTTACTTAATGAAGTTGCAGATTTAATTTATAAAGGAAAACGTATTTTGATTTATGGAGTAGGTTCAAGTGGTATTGCTGCACAGGATATGCAATCTAAATTGCTTCGTTATGGAAAATTTTCTCTGTCGGTAACAGATGCTCATTACCAGCTTATGAACAGCGCAACTTTAGCAAAGGAAGATTTAGTAATTGCCTTTTCTTTATCCGGTTATACAGAGGATATTATTGATTCCGTTAAACTTGCAAAAGAAAATAATGCTACAATTGTAGCTATTTGTAATCATATTCTTTCACCTGTTGCTGAAATGGCTGATTTTACAATACTTACAGCAGGTAAGGAGTCACCTTTTGAAGGAGGATCCCTAGCAGGAAAAATCTCTCAAGAATATATTACAGATTTAATTTGTACAACTTATGCTACAAGATACAAAGATGAAGCAAGTCAAATGAGATTGAAAACTTCTAAGTCTATTTCACATAAGACAAAAGAGGTTTAAAATAAGGAGGGTAAAAATGTTTAAAAATTTATTCAAAAAGTTTCAACAATTAGGTAAAGCCTTTATGCTTCCTATAGCTATTTTACCGGCAGCAGGTTTGTTACTAGGTATTGGTGGAGCTTTATCAAATCCAAACACCATAATGGCATTTCCTGTTTTAGATAACAGAATTTTACAAGTTATTTTTAAAGTAATGAGTGAAGCAGGAAATGTTGTATTTGCTAATATTGCATTAATATTTGCAATTGGTATAGCTTTAGGTTTAGCTAAAAAGGATAAGGGAACAGCTGCATTAGCAGGAGGAGTTGCCTTTCTAGTATTTAATGCTACAATAGCAGCTTTAGTTGGTATTTTTTTAGAGGAAGGTTCAGCTATTGATACTGGAGTTGTAGGCTCTATAGTTATTGGTAGTATTGTTGCATACTTACATAATAATTATAGGGATGTAGAGTTACCACAATTTTTAGGATTTTTTGGAGGTTCAAGATTTATTCCAATTGTTTCTTCTTTTGCAGCAATTTTACTTGGAGTAGCGTTTTTTTTAATTTGGCCACCAATTCAAAATCTATTAGTTTTAGCCGGTGGTTCAATAGCTAAAATGGGAAGTGTAGGTACTTTCCTATATGGATTTTTATTAAGATTAACTGGGGCAGTAGGACTACATCATGTTATTTATCCTATGTTTTGGTATACAGCATTAGGTGGAGCTGAAATGGTAGCAGGTCAAATGGTTGAGGGAGCACAAAACATATTCTTTGCACAATTAGCTGATCCAAATCATCAAGGCTTATTTACTTATGGAACAAGATTTTTTGCAGGAAGATTTGATACAATGATGTTTGGTCTACCAGCAGCTTGTTTAGCAATGTACCATTGTGTACCAAAAGAAAATAGAAAGAAAGTTGTTGGATTATATTTTTCAGCAGCCTTAACTTCTTTTTTAACTGGTATTACTGAACCTATTGAATTTATGTTTTTATTTATAGCTCCTTGGTTATATGTTATTCATGCTTTATTTGATGGTTTATCTTTCTTAATAGCTGACCTTTTAAGTATTAGAATAGGAAATACATTTTCAGGTGGGGCAATAGATTTTACACTATTTGGGATTTTACAAGGGAATGATAAAACCAATTGGATATATGTTATTATAGTAGGTGTATTATGGGCTTTAATGTATTATTTCTTATTTAGATTTTTAATTAATAAATTTGATGTTAAAATTCCAGGTAGAGCAATAGATAATGGTGAAGAAGTAAAAGTAACTACTAAGGAAAGTTTAGCAGATGAAGCTTTGCTAATTATGGAGGCTTTAGGTGGAGCTGAAAATCTTGAAAATGTTGATGCTTGTATTACTAGGTTAAGAGTAGATGTTGTAGATCCAAGTAAGGTTGATAAGGATAGATTAGTAGAACTTGGAGCTACAGCCGTTTTAGAAGTGCAAGGTGGGGTACAAGCAGTTTATGGTGCAAAGGCAGATAAATATAAAAATGCTATTAATAAAGTTTTAGGATATGATGAATAATGAATATAATTAATAATATAAAAGGAAATTTAGTGGTATCTTGTCAGGCATTACCGGATGAACCGCTACATTCATCTTTTATTATGGGAAGAATGGCCTTAGCTGCTAAGATAGGGGGAGCTAAGGGAATAAGAGCGAATACTGTCGAGGATATTTTAGAGATTCAAAAAGTAGTGGATTTACCAATTATTGGAATTTTAAAAAGGGTTTATAATGATAATCCTGTGTTTATTACTCCAACAATGAAGGAAATAGATGAGCTTGTAGAAACGGGATGTGAAATAATTGCAACAGATGCTACTTCGAGAGTTAGACCTGATGGAAAGACTTTAGAAGAATTTTTTAAAGAGGTAAAGGAAAAATATCCAAATAATAAATTTATGGCAGATTGCTCTACAGTTGAAGAAGCTATTTTTGCGGACAAACTTGGTTTTGATTTTATTGGAACTACTTTAGTTGGTTATACTGAAGAAAGTAAAAACGATAAAATAGAAGAAGAAGATTTTAAAATTATAAAAGAAATAATTGGAAAAGTTTCGAAACCTGTAATAGCTGAAGGAAATATAGATAGTCCGGAAAAGGCAAGAAGGGTGTTAGAACTTGGAAGTTATTCAGTTGTAGTTGGTTCAATTATTACAAGGCCACAGCTTATAACTAAAAGATTTGTAGATGAAATCGAAGAGTTAAATAAAAAATAATAA
>DUUN01000618.1 GCA_012841535.1 Gallicola sp.
TAATATCATACTTTGTTAATTTATTTTGAATAATAAAAAATAGACATATTCAATTATGTCTATTCTTTATTATATTTTAAATTAGAATTTTTTTCTACTACCTGGTTTTACTAATTCAATATTTTTCTCACATAATGGGCAATTATCTTTTTCATAAGTATTAATATCTAAAGCTACTGCAGAAAATAATTTTGTACCTATATCTTTTCCGCCTGTTCTATCAACTAAAGATGCAATACCTACTACATTTCCGCCATTTTCCTCTATAACTTTTATAGTTTCTAAAGAACTTTTACCTGTAGTAACTACATCCTCTACAATAAGTACATTTTGACCTTCCTTAATTTCAAATCCTCTACGTAAAGTCATTTCATTATTTTCTCGTTCTGTAAAAATAGCAGGTACCCCTAAGGCTCTACCTAGTTCATAGGCAATTATAATACCACCCATTGCTGGACCTACAACTATGTCGATTTTTTCATCTTTTAATTTTTCCTTCAAAACTTTACAAACTTCTTCAGCTTTATCTGGGTATTGTAATAATTTAGCACATTGTACATATTTATCACTATGTTTACCAGATGAAAGTAAAAAATGTCCTGTTAATAAAGCATCACTTTCCTTTAAAAGTTCTATAATTCTATTTTCCATATTGTCCTCCTAAATTATTCCCGTAATTTCCTTTAAGTCTTTAATATTTTCTTTTATCATAAATCTTTCAATACCATCTATAATATCTTCCATAACATTTGGTTTTATGAAATTAGCTGTACCAACTTGTATAGCTGTAGAACCAGCCATAATAAACTCAATAGCATCTTGCCAATTCATTATGCCACCCATTCCTACTATTGGAACATCAACAACATCATGTACTTCTTTTACCATTCTTAATGCAATTGGTTTAATTGCAGGTCCTGATAATCCAGCAGTAATATTTTTAAATATTGGTTTTCTTTTATATATATCAATAGCTAATGCGTTAAATGTATTTACCAATGACAAGCTATCGGCACCAGCTTCAACACAAGAAATAGCCATTTCTTTAATATTTTCTGCATTTGGAGATAATTTTACCATTAAAACCTTATTAGTTTTTTCTCTAACTTTTTTTACAATATCATAAGCCGTATCGCATTTAATTCCAAAGGCCATTCCACCCTCTTTTACATTTGGGCATGAAATATTTAATTCAATAATTTCTATATCGGTCTGTTCTATTAATTCAATACTTTTTAAATAGTCTTCTACTTGAGAACCACCAATATTAGCAATAATTTTTGCATCAAATTGTTTCATAAAATCCAAATCGTTTTTTATAAATTCAGATACTGAAGGATTTTGTAATCCTATGCTATTCATGATACCAGATGCTGTTTCATGAATTCTTCTTCCTTCATTTCCGTCTTTTTTATAGTATGTTAGGCCTTTAGTTGAAATACCTCCAATTTTATTTAAATCTACATAAGGTTCAAATTCCCTACCAAATCCAAAAGTTCCTGAGGCTGCTATTACTGGGTTATTAAATTCTACTCCACAAATATTAACTTTCAACATCAAAAATCACCTCATTACCATCAAAAACCGGCCCTTCATGACAAACTCTTTTAATTCCCTCTGTAGTATTTATTGCACATCCTAAACAAGCTCCTATTCCACAAGCCATATGAGCCTCTAAAGAGTAATATGATTTAGCATCTAAATTTAATTTTTTTAAAGAATTCATCATAGGATTTGGTCCACAAGCATAAACTACATCATATTTATCTTCAATATAATCAGTTACAAAACCTTTTTTACCTTCATTTCCGTCATTTGTTGTAACAATAATATTATCTACAAACTTACTCATTTCATCCATTAAATAACTTGAGCTTCTAAATCCTGCAAATAAATCTACTTTACAATCTAATGTTCTTGCAAGATATTTCATAGGAGCAAGTCCTATACCTCCAGACACCAAAGCTACTTTTTTATCTTTAACAATTGGAAACCCATTACCTAAAGGTCCTAGTATTTCAACTTCAGCACCTTTTTTAAGATTTGATAATATTCCAGTCCCTTTACCAACTACTTGATATAGAAAAGATATTTTATTTTCATTTAAATCAAATATACTTAAAGGTCTAGGTAGTAAAGGATATTCATCCCATGCTCTAATCATATAAAATTGACCAGGCTTCCCCTTAAAATCCCCTTCTATTTCAATTAAAAATATATCTTCATCTATTTGTTCGTTTTTTAATATTTTCCCGCTAATATAGTTATTTTTTTCCATAAATGTCATTCCTCATAATTTCTACTGCTTGTCTAGTATATTCTTGGAATTTTTCTTCTCCATCTTCGTGTTTTTTATAAGCAGTAATTATTCCCCTTGAAGAATTAACTACACCTCCATTAAAGTTATCTAAATATAATCTTATATCTTCTGCTTTACCACCTTGTGCACCATATCCAGGAATTAAGAAAAATGATTTTTTAAATCTTTCTCTAATTTCTGTAGCTTCTTCACTATATGTTCCACCTACGACAAAACCCAAGGAGCTATAACCACATTCTCCAATAAACTCATCAGCCATTTTATATATATTTTCACCAATTTCATAATATAAAGGTTCATTATTATATTCTAGATATTCAATATCTTTTGCACCAGGATTTGATGTTCTTAAAAGAACAAAAGCTCCTTTTTCTCCAGATTTAAAATAATCAAAATATGGTGTAATACTATCATAACCCATGTAAGGATTTAGTGTTATAAAATCCACTTCAAAATCACCACTAAAATGAGCTTTTGCATATTCTTTAGCTGTAGCAGCGATGTCTCCCCTTTTAATATCACCTATAGATAATGCGTTTTTTTCTTTTAAATATTTTAAAGTTTTTGAATAAGCCTTTAATCCTTCTAATCCCATAGCTTCATAGTAAGCTATTTGAACTTTATATATACCAGTTATATCATTTGTGCAATCTATTATTTGTTTGTTAAATTCAAATACCACATCAGAAATATTACTTGATTTATTTTTTATATTCTCAGGTATATAATCTAAACTAGTATCAAGTCCTACACAAACAAATCCTTTGTTCTTTACTGAATCATATAATTTATCAATTATCATTTTATGCCTCCATATCATATATTTGATCACAATATTCACATTTATATAGTGAGTTTTCCCTATCAACTAAGGTAAATTTGTGAACAATATTTCTTTCACTAGTGGAAATACATCTAGGATTCTTACATTTTATAACATTTTCAATATATTCTGGAAGAGTCATATTTATTTTTTCAACTATTTTTTGATCTTCAATAATATTTACCGTTAAGTCTAGGTCAATAATAGCAAGAGCTGTTAAATCTATGTCTATAACATTTTCGATTTTAATCATATCTTTTCTACCGAATTTTTTTGAAGAAGCATTCATTATTAAGGCAACAGAGTAATCTGCCTTATCTAAGCCTAACATTTCAAAAATAAGATGTCCGTGACCAGGTTTTATATGATCAATTACAATTCCTTTATTTATACTATTAATATTTAACATTATTTCACCCCTAGTAATTTTAGAATAAGAGCCATTCTTACAATTACACCATATTTAACTTGATCAAAATATAATGCCCTCTTATCAGAATCGACTTCTACGCTTATTTCATTAACTCTTGGTAGTGGATGTAGTATAGCTAAATCCTCTTTTGCTTTCCTTAATTTTTTATTATCTAAAATATAGCTGTCCTTTAATCTTATATAATCCTCTTCATTAAAAAATCTTTCTTTTTGAACTCTTGTCATATATAAAATATCTAATTCTTGTATAATATTGCCTAGTCTTTCTTCTTCAATATATTCAATATTATTTTTTTGTAAATTTATTTTAATATATTCAGGGATCTTTAACTCTTCAGGAGAAATAAATACAAATTTATTTCCTTTATGCTGTGACATAGCTTTCACTAAAGAGTGTACCGTTCTACCAAACATTAAATCACCACATAAACCAATTGTTAGATTTTCAAAAGTTTTTTTACTTTCTAAAATTGTTAACATATCTGTTAAGGTTTGTGTTGGATGTTGATGTCCTCCATCTCCAGCGTTAATTAAAGGTACGGATGTGTAATCCTTCGCTAATGTAGATGAACCTTCCTTAGGATGCCTCATGGCAATTATATCTACATAATTACCAACTGTTCTTATAGTATCTGCTAAACTCTCACCTTTTGCTGTAGAAGATGATTGACTTTCAGAAAAACCTATACAATCTCCTCCTAATCTGTGTATTGCAGATTCAAAACTTAATCTTGTTCTTGTTGATGGCTCAAAAAAAAGAGTCCCTAGAATTTTTCCATTACATAAATTAGAAAAATTCTCAGGACTCTTTATAATGTCTTGAGCTAATAACATAATATCCATAATCTCAGAATTTGTAAAATCATTAATTTCAATTAAATTCCTACCCTTAAGCATTATTTTCCTCCTCAGACATTTAAATAATTCTTTTTTAATTTTTTTCCCTAAATACAATAACATTTATAAAAAAATATGTCAAATTATAAAAAGTATTTTTTTATAATACTTACTA
The DNA here is from genome assembly GCA_012841535.1 of Gallicola sp. Lineage (GTDB taxonomy): Bacteria > Bacillota > Clostridia > Tissierellales > Peptoniphilaceae > Miniphocaeibacter. Next base: position 4,588 of record DUUN01000618.1, read on the forward strand.
CTCCTTGGTTATCATTTGAGTCAGTAATTTCGTCGGCGATTTCCTTTAAACCGGACATAGCATTTTTCATAGCTACACCCTTTCCTGCATATTGTATCATCTCTATATCATTTTCGCCATCACCTATTGCAATTATTTCTTCTCTGTTTATATTATAAGAATTTGCAATATATTCTAAAGCTCTACCTTTTGAAATATCATTACGATTAATTTCTAGGAAAAATGGTAGGGAAAAAAATAATTTTGAAGAGTTATTGTTTTTTTCATAAACGGATTTGAATTTTAATAAATTTTCATACTCATCTGTTATTGCTACTTTATTTACCTTACTGTACAAATTATTTTCTTTTAAGAACTTATCTAAATCCCCTACTTCTATAGCTGGATAATCTGTAAATTTATCTATAATTTTTCCAAATTCATTTTTCTTAGATGCAATAAAAGAATCATTTTCTACAAAAAGTATTGAATTAAAGTTCATTCTCTTCGATAAATCAATTGAATATTTTACCTGTTCTTCAGGTAATGTTAAATTCATAATATGGTCAACACCATCTGAAGTAGTAATAATAGCTCCATTCATTGAGCCGACTAATCCATTTAATCCGATTTGATCCGATAAAGAAACTATGGATTTAGGTTCTCTACCGGATATAATGGTAACTTTTACTCCTTTATTAATTAAATGTTTTATATGCTTTTCTGTTTCAAAATCAATTATGTGTTTACTTGTTAAGGTTGTGCCGTCCAAATCTAATGCTAATAATTTATACATTCACTTCTCCTAATATTTAGATAAAAATTTTATCTAACTTGCCCATTTCCTAAAATAATGTATTTTTCTGATGTTAATTCTTCAAGACCAACAGGTCCTCTTGCATGTAATTTTTGTGTTGAAATCCCCATTTCAGCTCCTAAGCCAAATTCAAAGCCATCAGTAAATCTACTGGAAGCATTTACATAGACACATGCACTATCAACTAAATTTAGGAATTTATTACTGTTGTCATAATCTTTTGTTACTATAACTTCAGAATGATTTGTACTAAATTTGCGGATGTGTAAAATTGCTTCATCTATTGAATCTACTACTCTCATTGAAAATGCATAGTCCAAATATTCCCTTGCATATTCTTCATCAGTAGCATCTTTAATATGACCTAGTTTAATTTTAGATATTTCATCTCCATATACCGTTATATTATAGTTATCAATAAGCTTTTTTAATTTAGAATAAAAATCATCAGCTACATTTTTATGAACAAGAAGTGATTCCATAGCATTACAAACACTTATTCTTTGAGTTTTAGCATTTTCAATAATATCTATTGCCATGTCAATATCAGCATATTCATCTACATATACATGACAGTTTCCATCTCCTGTTTTTAAAACTGGGACTGTGGAATTTTGTACTACGGATTTAATTAACCCTGCACTTCCTCTAGGTATTAATAAATCTACATACTTGTCTAACTTCATCAATGCATTGGCACTTTCTCTTGTTGTGTCTTCAATTAATTGAACGAAATTTTCATTAAAACCTAATTCTTTAATGGATTCCCTAATAATTTTTACTATAGCTTTATTTGATTCAATAGCTTCCTTACCGCCTCTAAGAATTAAACTATTTGATGATTTTAAACACAAAATACTACATTCTAATGTTACATTTGGTCTTGATTCGTAAATAATGCCTATTACACCCATAGGAATTCTTTTTTTTCCAATTTGTAGACCATTAGGCAATACTTCCATATGGTCAATAGACCCTATAGGATCTTTTAAATCTCTTACTTTATTTGCAGAGTCAACCATACCTAAAATACGTTCTTTATTAAGTAAAAGTCTGTCTATTAATCCTTCACTTAATCCATTTTTTCTTCCATTTTCTATATCTATTTTATTTGCATTAATAATATCTTCTTCAAATTTTATCAAATTATCGGAAATTTTATTTAAAATATTATTTTTATCAATTGTCGATAATAAGCTCAAATCAAAAGAAGCTTCCTTTGATTTTCTACCAATTTCATTAATCATTTTTTTTACTCCTAAAATAAGTTCCTATTTCTTCACCTTCAAGAATATCCTTAATAATTTTCATATCTTTACCATTTGCCAATACAACATCTATACCTTTTTCCATACATAAACTTGCAGCACTAATTTTGGTTACCATTCCACCTGTACCAACTTTAGAATTTGTACCTTGGGCACAACCTTTTATCTCTTCAGTAATAGAATTTACATTTTTAATTAATTTTGCGTCTCTATTTTCTCTAGGATCACAGGTGTATAGTCCATCTATATCAGATAATAGAACTAGTAAATCTGCATCTATTATTCTAGATACTATTGCTGACAAAGTATCATTATCTCCAAATTTGATTTCAAATGTTGAAATAGTATCATTTTCGTTTACTATTGGAATTACATTTAAGCCAAACAATTCATCAAATGCATTTTTTGCATTAGTAAGCATTAATTCATCTGTTTCGATATGTTTAGTTAGCAAAATTTGTGCACCATGATAGCTAAACTCGCCTAGAATACGATTATAGGTGTTCATTAGTGCTACTTGTCCAACTGCTGATGAAGCTTGTTTCAACGCCGTTGTATTAGGACGATTTTTTAAATTTAATCTTTTAGAACCTGCTGCTATTGCACCTGAAGAAACTAAGACAACTTCGTATCCATGATTTTTAGCATCACTTAATTGCCAACATAAATCAAATATCTTTCTTAAGTTAATATCACCGTTTTCATGAGTAATTGAAGATGATCCAACTTTTATTACAACCCTTTTTAAATTTTTTGAAAACTCTCTCATTGCATCTCCTACCTTATGTCAATTATATTTATTATAGCAAAGTAATAAAATAAAAAAAAGAGAGCATATAGCTATCTTCTTAATTCGTTTTGTAATTGAGTTATAGATTTAAGAGAAATATGCTCTTTACTAATATTTAATTCATCTAATAACTCATACAGTTCCTCATTTGTACTTGCTTCAACTTCAATATATGGGAAAGGATATGTATCCTTATCCCATTTATCGAAATCTATTCTCAAGTTTTTATACCTATAGGAAGTTCTTTCCTTTGTTCCAACAATATATTTGTCAAGTTTTAAATTTTCCAATATTTTTATTAAATTCTTCTTATTGTCAAATTCTATAGTATATTCTAAATTCTCTCTAGCATACTCATTATTAACTTTTTTCTTAAAGGTTAATTCCTTTTTTTTAGAATTGTCCAATAAATTTTTAATCTCCCTTATTCTTAAATAACAATCCGTATCTATTAAGGGGAAAATTGTTGAATCAATAACGGTATTAGTTTGAAATTCATGAGCTATTAAAGTTGCACCTTTATTTTGCAATAATTTTTCATAGTAATTAAAGTTAAGTCCTAATAATTTAAACTCTAATTCCCTTTCCACTATTTTACCTCAACAGAACTTTCATCTATTATCACAGTTGTATCTTGATGTAATTGTAATAAGGAAACAGGCCAATTAGTGCTTATTTTATTACTATTTAGCAGATATTCTGTTGCTTCTTCCTTGTTTTTACCACTAATTAATATAATGATTTTTTTAGCGGTGAAAATTGTCCCCATTCCCATAGAAATAGCTTTAGTTGGAACATCTGATTCCTTTTCAAAAAATCTAGAATTTGCCTTAATAGTACTTTCTGTTAAATTTACTATACTTGTTTTCGCATTTAATTCTTCACTTGGCTCATTAAAAGCAATATGACCATTTGAACCTAAGCCAAGAATTTGTAAATCAACCCCACCTATTTTTCTTAATTTATTCTCATAATCAACAATTTCTTCTTCAGGCTCGTTTGTTCCACTAGGAATATTAATATTGTTCATATTTATATTTACATGTTTAAATAGATGTTCATTCATAAAATAATTGTAAGACTGATCGTTGTCTTTGCTTAAGCCAATATATTCATCTAAATTATAGGTTACTATTTCAGAAAAATCTAATCCCTTTTCATGTTCTTTTATTAATTCCTCATACAGACCTAACGGAGTTGAACCTGTTGCTAAACCAAGTACTGAATTTTTTTTCTCATTAATTTGTTCTACTACTAACTCACATGCTTTTTTACTTAATTCTTCATAATTTTTTGTATAGATTACTTTCATATTCTCATTCTCCTTATTAAGTTTTAAATATTAACTATAAATCATATTAATATATTAATTTAGGAATAAAATTCAAATAGTCACTAGAAGTGCAAAAATATTTTATTCCATCTATTGTACCTTCAATTATATTACTTAGTCCAGGACCGTGCAAATGGCCATAGGTACAAATTTCAACATTGTATTTTTTTAATATAAAATGAAATTCATTTGGAACACCATTCCTATCAAAAGGTGGATAATGTAATATTGCAATTTTTTTATTAGTTGATTTTGCCGTTTTTATACTCATTTCTAATCGCAGTAATTCTCTTTTAAATATTTTATATTCATCTGAATCTTCATTACAATCTTCCCATCCTCTAGTACCAACAATGGAAATTTCATTAAAGTCAAAAGAATTGTTCTGTAAAAAAAACATACTACTTAAATTCAAATCATTAATCTTTTTTAAAGAGCTCCACCAATAATCGTGATTTCCCTTTATTAAAACCTTTTTACCTGGAAGTCTTTCAATTCTAATTAAATCATTATAAGCTTCCTTAACAGTCATTGCCCAAGAAATATCTCCTGCTACTAAAACTATATCATCATTATTAACTATATTTTTCCAATTGTTAAATATTCTATTTTCATAATTTTCCCAATTTTCACCAAATAATTCCATAGTTTTATTACCGGTGTAATCTAAATGTAAGTCTGAAATGCTATATATCATATTTCTCCTATAAATAAATAACTTCTTTTTTTAAAAGATTATTTATTAAGTTCTTTTCTCTTTCTTGACAAGTAAAAATAATAATTTGTCTATTTTTGCTAATATTTTTCAAATAATCCAAAGTTTTTGATAATCTATAATCATCAAAATTATTAAAGGCATCATCAAAAATCAATAACTCATCCTCATTGAAAATTTCATTAGCCAAAGCAATTCTTAGTCCTAAATATAATTGATCCATTGTACCTCTACTTAAAGAACCAATGTCTTTATATTCTCCTAATTTGCTATTGTTAAAATTTATATTTAAATCCTCATCAATTTTAATAGTCATATTGTAATTAGATATTAGGTCAAAATATTTTTTTAAGAAACTTGCCATTCTTGGAAGATAGTTTGTCTTAATTTCATTATGAGCTTTTTCTATTTCATTAATCGCAATATTTAAAGAACTAATATAATTATTTACTTGTTCTATTTCACTTTCAGTTTGACCTAACTCTTCAATTAATTCTGGTAATTTTTTCACATCCCCTTCAAGAAAATTTTTCTTCTCTTCAAGGGATGCTATTTCACTAATTAAAAAATCTGATTTAGTTTTTGCATCATTTAAATTAAAATATTTAATATCTTCAAATTCTTTTTCATATTCTATAAGATTATTATCAAGACTTTTACTACTATAACTACTATTAATTGTCTTTAATTCCTTAAGCTTTTCATTTAATTCTCTTTCCAACTCTGTAAAGATTTCTTTATTCTTTAAATGATTATTTAAATCAAATCCAGTTTCATTTCTTATTTTCATAGAAATTTCTTTTAACTCTTCATTTTTAAAGTCCTCATCATTTAAAAGAATTTCTATATCCCTATCTTTTTCATCTAATTCTTTTTTTGTTTTTTCATATTTTTCGTAAATAGTTTTATCAATATTTAAAACCCCTGAACTTAATATACTCTTTTTATTTAAATTTTCATTGAAATTATTATTTATTTCTTCAACAATGTTTGTTTCCTTATTATTTAAAAATATTATTAAACTAATTGACACACCAAAAATTGTTACAAAAAATAGTAATATAAAAACTAATATATTTGAAAAATTTGAAACAAATAAAAATAATAAAGTTAAAATTGAAAATATTCCTGTACTTAGAATAAGTGAAAAAATTGTTTTTTTGTTTTTTGATAATTTAGTTAACTCTTTTTTGTAAAAAGTTTTTTTATCTTCATATTTTACTTTATTCTCAATTTCTTTATATTCACTATAAATATATTTTTTGTTTTTTGATAACTCATTGAATTCACGCTGAATATATTTAATTTCTTCCAAAATTTCTTCGGATTTTTTTATATCTTCATTTGCAAGTTCCTTTAATTTACTATATTCCTCTAATTGTTTTCTTAAGTCAAAAATTTCTTTTTCTAGATTTTCTTTTTGTTTTATTATTTTTATTATTTTTTGTTGTTCTTTATATTCTTCAAATTTATAATATAAATCAATATTACTTCTTAACTTTTTAAAGTCCTTAACTTTTTTATCTAATTCAAAAAGATAATCATCGTACTGATTTTTTAAGTTTTTTATATTTGATATTTCTTTGTTTAATTCTATTTCCTTGTTTTTAAGTATTCCATAGGGTTTCTTTAAGGATTTTTCAGTTCCAATATTATTCTTAATTGTGTTTAATTTATTCAAACCTTCTATTACAGAGAATACTTCATTATTTTCACTTAAGCCATCGGCTATTTTTTCTGAAATATACTTTGTTGAATTAGTAGAAATTTCTATATTATCTTGTCCTACTAAAATAGTGTTTATAAAAACATCGCTACTACATTTGAAAAAGTATTCTCCAGGAAAACTTAAATTACTTTCCTCGTATTCTTCAAAATCCTTTGAAACATCTATTCCAGTTATTTCATCAAAAATTTTGTATGTTTTATTTGCAAAATCTCTATATAATCTATATTTATTTAAATTATAAATAAATACAATACTCCCCTCATATTTGTCACTTGTCCAAGGTTTATATTTATAATAATCTTCTGAAAATCTTAAGGATTTTAAATGTGGTTTTACAAATCCATAAAACATGCCTTCAATAAATTTTACTACAGTTGTTTTACCAGATTCGTTTCTACCCTGTATTAATGTAAAATTATCTTCTAGTAAAATATTCTTGTTTTTAAACTGTCCAAAATTCATGATATTTAATTCAATTAACTTCATTTATTTTCCTTTAAAATTGCTTTCAAACCTAGTTTTAAAGCTTCAGAGTTTACAGGGTTATTCATATCATATTCTGACATATTCTTTAAAAATACCCCTATAATATTATTTTTATTTAATTTTCGAAGTTTTTCTAGGTCTAAATTATAGTCTAATTTATTATTGATTTCTAAATATGTTACATAGTTTTTAAGTTCATTTTCAATAGCTTCTTTATCTATTTCATATTCTTCTGGTAAATTTCCCGTTAAATTTATTCTAATATAATTTTTTTTGTCTGAATAAATCCAATCATTTAAAAGTAAATCCTTTAATTCATAAAAATTAAAATTTCCATCTATTTCATATTCAACTTCAGTAAAAACTGATTGAGAGACATCTAAAAATTCTATTGCTAGTTCTCGGTCTTTAAATTCTCCTAAAACAGCACCATGTAAACCTTGTTCTTTAAAACTTAAAGGCTCTATTGAACCAGGATATATTATATTTTCTGCAATTGCACTTGGCTTATGTAAATGACCTAAGGCAATATAATCAAATCCTATTTTCTGTAATTCATTCATATCAATTGGTTGATATTTAAAATTTGTATTAATTATATCTGTATGAATTAAAAAATAATTTCTTTTAGATTTATTTAAAGAAATATTTTCAAAAATATTATCCTTATTTAGAATATTGTCAATATAACTTATTCCATAAACATCATATTCTTCAAATTCATATTTAGTTATTTTGTCTTCTTTAAATAAATATACATTACTAGGTAAATCTATTAACTTCCATTTTGATTTATTTCTATATGGATCATGATTTCCGAAGATTATAAATACATTTGTAAAGGGTATTTTTCTGAAAAGGTCGCTTAATCTTTTTAAATCAGACAAAGTTACATATTCCTCATTATATAAATCTCCTGAAAGCAATAAAATGTCAACTTCTTTCTTCTTGACTATATCTATTAAACTATCGATGCTTCTCCATATATCATTTCTTCTTTCAATTGCTAGCTCTTTAGGAAAGGAAGAGTGTTCAAAACTAGAAGCAATATGAAAGTCTCCACTGTGTAAAAATTTCATAATCCCCCTATTTGTAATAACCATATTTTTCTTTTTTATCTTGTTTAATATATATTCTTAAATTGTTAATATCTATATTATATAAATTGAAAATTTTAATTAACATATCTCTAAATTTATTTGAACTAAAATGAGTTTCCGCATATAAGTTTTGAGAAATCCGTATAGGATTAATCATTTTTTTAGAATCTTTATCAAAGTATGGTCTAGTTCTACCATTAAATTTAGTTTTGTTTATTAGTGAATGTAATTTTTCTTTATCTATTTTATATAGATAAAATAATATTTGCTCGTATAATTCTTTAAAAGATGATACTTCAATATTTTTCCCCCTATAAATCGAATAGGATTTTGGTTTAGTATAGGAAAAATCATGGAGTAAATTTACAGATTTAGAAAACACTTTTTCATTAGACAATATTTCCAGTGAAAGTTGTATTCCTTCAACAGGTATTAAAGATTTAATTTTAACAATATTATCGTAGAACTCTTTAATCTCCCTATGATTTTTTAAGTCTAAATCATAGGTTTGAGCCATATTAAAACACTTTTCTAAATTTTCTAAAGAGTCATATATATTAAGAATCAATTGTGGATTTTCTTCCTTCAATATTTCAAAAAATCTGTCCATTTAATCACCAATTAAATTATATCAAATAAAATTATCCTAAACTAATTGTTTAGGATAAATATAGTGTTTTATAACAAATTCTGCAAATTTTTCTACATTAGATAAATCAAATATATTTTCAAATTCCTCTGAAAAATCTACAATATCGGTAATAATCCCTTTTAGTGGTTTTTCCGTTATTATTTCTCTAGAATTTTCCTGTCTAATTACTTCAAATTTATCAAAATCACTATTTTTTAAACCTTCAATAACTATTAAATCAAAATCTTCTAATCTGCTTAATAAAAAATCAATAGTTATTTTTTTGTTTTCCAATAACATATACTTTTTATTCGAAAAAATTGCCACACTATCAGCACCAATATTATAGAACTTTCCAGTATCTGTTTTATTATCTATATTAAAATCATGGCCGTCGTGTTTTATAACACATATTTTATATCCTTTTTCTTTTAATATACTAACTAACTTTCCAATAAAAGTAGTTTTCCCCGAATTTTTTCTACCGCATATAGAAATTATATTCCTACTAAGAAGTTTGTAATAATCTTCTTTTGTATTAACATTATACAGTATATTATCATTAAAAATACTATATCTTAAATCTATAATTTTAGTAAAAGGTTCTTTTAGAAGTTCTTTTAATTTATAATTTTCATTATGAATATAATTTTCTAAAATTGGAATTAGTTTCTTCGAATAAATTGCTCCAATTGGATGTAAATTATTATTTGATTTAATAGAAAAAATATAATAATCACTAGAAATATAAGACTTGATATAGTTGACAAAATCCAAGTTAATATTTTGCATATCTACTCCTGTTATGAAATTATATTCATGTTTACTAGCCTTTAATATTTCTAAAATCCCACTAATAGGTCCTATATTTTTATATACATCAGAAATATATTGGATTTTGTCTAATTTTTTTAAATTTAAATCATTAGAAGAAACTATAATATCATAATCTTCAAATAATTGAATTAAATTTTCTAAAAAAGTATTTCCCTTATAAATTAACTGGGATTTATTTTCTCCCATTCGAGAACTTTTGCCACCAGCTAAAATTCCTATTCCTATATTCATATTATGGTAAGTAAATGACCTTTACTTTATCTCCTTCTTTTATTTCTGTATTTGATTTTTGTACTATTAAACAATTACAATTTAGCAAATTGGAAATTACTGAAGATGAGTGTATGTCTTCAAGTTCAACAAACTCATTATAGTACCTTGCTCTAACATATCTTTGTAATTTACTAGGTTTTAAATATCCCTTTTTTACAATTTTTTCATATTCAATATTATTAAATTCCTCAGAATTATAATATTTAGCTGCAATTGGCCAAAATAATACTTGAAAATTGGCTAAAGCTGCAAAGGGATTTCCTGAAAGACTCATTATAATAGAATTATTTATTATTGCTGCAGAAACAGGAGTCCCCGGTTTCATAGCAACTTTTTTAAATAAAATATTATTTGAAATTTTACTATATAACTCCGGAATTAAATCATATTTACCTACTGACACTCCCCCAGTTGTTATTATAATATCTGATTCTTTTGAGGCTTTTTCAACATTTTCAGCAATTTTAAAAAGATTGTCCTCTACAATTTTAATATTATTTACTTGAATATTAAATTTTTTCAAATATGAATTTATTGTAAATAAAGTACTACAATATATTTTCCCATTTTCTAGTTTTTCTCCAGGATATAGTAATTCACTACCTGTGGAAATTAAGGAAACGGAAAGGGGTTTTACAACCTTTATCCTATTTAAACCTAAACTAGCAAAAACACCTAGATGAATTGTGCTTATAATAGTACCAGCTTTTAATATAAGCTCACCTTTTTTTATGTCTTCACCAATATGACAATAGTTTGAGTATTCTTTTTCTTTCCTGTGAATATTTACATATTCTACTCCATAATCCGTATCTTCCTGTTTAACAATACAATTATATCCTTCTGGGATATAGCTTCCAGTCATTACTCTTATAGCAGTATTTGGTTTATATTCTATATTTTTAAACTCGCCAGCATAAATTTCATCTATTACTTTAAATTTTTTTGTATTTTCTAAATCTTTATAATTTACAGCATAACCATCCATAGCGGATTTTGGAAATTCTGGAACATTTATTTTTGAATATAAGTCTTCAGCTAAGACATACCCTTCAGAAGTTAAGAGATTAACTTCTAAATATTCTGTTTGTGTCTTAATATTATCTTTTAATATTTTTATTGCATCTATAACATTTATCATATTCTCATCCTAAAATTAAATTTCTATTATTAATTATACTATAAAAAAAGAAGTGATATCACTTCTTTAATTCATTATATTCTGTTTCTTTAAAACCTACTAAAACAAGATCGTTATTAATTAATAATGGTCTTTTAATTAACATACCATTAGAAGATAAAAGAGTAATTTTTTCTTCTTGTGTCATGTTAGGTAATTTATCTTTTAAGTTTTTTTCTCTATAGAGTTTTCCACTTGTATTAAAAAACTTTTTAATATCTAACCCACTTTTATTTATTATTTCTTCTAACTCCATATAGGATGGTGGTTCTTTAGAAATATCTAATAATTCAAAATTAAAATTATTATTTTCCAAATATTTTAATGCTTTTTTACATGTACTACATTTAGGATAACAATATACTTTCATACTACCTCACTATTTTAAATTTAAAAAATTTTTTGTTCTTTCATTTGAAGGATTAACCAATACTTCTTCTGGTGTTCCTTCCTCAACAATATACCCATTATCCATGAATATAACTCTGTCAGCGATTTCTTTTGCAAATTCCATTTCGTGGGTTACTATAACCATAGTAGTATCTTCCTTTGCTAAAGCTTTAATTACTTTTAATACTTCTTGAGTTAGTTCAGGATCTAAAGCTGAAGTCGGTTCATCAAAAAAAATAATTTCTGGATTCATTGCAAGGGTTCTTGCAATTGAAACTCTTTGCTTTTGTCCTCCTGACAAACTATAAGGATATGATTTTTCTTTACCTTGTAAATTCATTTTTGAAATTAAATTTTCAACTATAGTGTCAATTTCATCCTGGTCTTTTTTTTGTACTAATTTTAAGGCCAGAGAAATATTTTCATAAACATTTAAATTTGGAAACAAATTAAAATTCTGAAAAACCATACCATACTTATTATTAATTAGTTTATAATTTTCTACCTTAGCATATATAACTTCATTGTTTTTGGTTTCAGCTAAAATTAAATCATCATATTTAATTTCACCAAAATCTATTTTTTCCAAATTAACTGCACATCTAATTAAGGTTGACTTACCAGAACCTGAAGAACCTATAATAGCTACAACTTCACCTTTCTTTACAGATAAAGAAATATCCTTTAGAACATTTTCATTACCAAAACTCTTTCTAATATTTTTCATTTCTAATACTTTCATATTATACCTACCTATAATAATTATATCTATTTTCTATTTTATTCATAATTTTTTCTACTAAGTAGTTAAAAACAAAATAAAATATACCTACTGCTAGAAAAGCTAACATATTTGAATCTCTATTAGCTATGGATTTAGCCAATGTAAATGTTTCGGTAACAGAAATAGCAAAAGCTAAGGAAGTATCCTTTACTAAAGTTATTATTTCATTGGTCATTGCAGGTAAGGAATTTTTAAATACTTGTGGTAATACAATATTCTTATATGTTTGCCATTTACTTAATCCTAAAATATTTGCAGCCTCATATTGACCTGAATCTATTGATTTAAAACCACCTCTATAGATCTCTGCAAAATAAGCAGCATAATTTAAGACAAAGGCTACTATAACTGCAAAAAATCTATCTGGTGATTTCATACCAAATATATAAAAAGGACCATAAAAAACAAACATTAGTTGTAGCATCAAAGGAGTTCCTCGCATTACGGAAATATATATCTTAGTAATACTTGAAACTAATTTGTTTTTATTATGTTTTAAAAAATATATTACCATACCCAATGGAATTGATAAAACCAATGTTAGTAAAAATATTAAAAATGTCGTTGAAAACCCTTTAGAAAGTTCTTTAAAAATATTTAATATATACATATTTCACCTAATATTTAAAATATTTACAGATATGATTTTAATCATATCTGTATTTTTTCTGTCTATTTAATTAAAGTTTTATCTTCACCTATCCATTTAATAGATAACTCTTTTAAAACTCCTTCTGAAGCTAATTCTTTAACTGCCTTATTAACCTTATCCCTTAATTCTTCATTTCCTAATTTAAAAGCAATTGCATATTCTTCGTCCTTTAAAGATTCTTCTAAAACTCTAAATTTTCTACCTTTATTAATATTATATTTTGCTACTACCTCATCCATTAAAACAGCATCTGTTGAGCCCTGTTCTAAATCGTTTAAAGCCGTTAAATTATCAGGAACTTTTATAACTTCACCAAGGCTTTCTTTAAACTCTTCTGAATCTTCTAAGGCATACTCTGCTGTTGATCTATCTTGTAATTCAAGGTTTTTGCCTTTTAAATCCTCTAATTTATTAAATTCTGAATCTTCGTTTACTACAATAAGTTGTCTATTTTCCATATATGATTCAGAAAAAGTATAGTCTTTTTCCCTTCCTGTTTTAGTAAATCCGTTCCAAATTACATTTATATTCCCACTATCTAATTCCGCATCTTTTGAAGCCCAATCAATAGGTTGTAAAACTAACTCCATTTCCAACTTTTCAGCTACTAATTCAGCTAATTCTAAGTCAAATCCGGTGTAGCTACCATCTGTTTCCTTAAAGCCCATTGGTGGGAAATTTGCATCAAATCCAACAACTAAAGTGTTCGAAGAAGTATTGTTTTCTGCTGTTGCTTTTTCATTATTTTCATTTTTATTTGAACAACTAACTAAAAATAAAGATAAAGTTAAAACTATTACTATAATAAAATTTCTTTTTTTCATTTTTCTCTCCTCAATTAATTTATCATTATACTTTATTATGGTATCATAGTAAAATAATTGTGTAAAGACAATAAAAAACACCTCTTAATCAAAAATGACTAAAGGTGTTTAAAATACTATATTCTTTTAGTTTTAATTTCTTCTACTATATTTTTAATAAATTCATCTGTATCTATTGAACCTTGATCTCCTAAGTCCCTTTTTCTAACAGAAACTTTGTTTTCATTAATTTCCTTTTCACCTAAAATTAAGCTATATGGAATTTTTAACAATTGAGCTTCTCTAATTTTAAAACCTATTTTTTCAGATCTGTCATCAACTTGTGCTCTAATTCCGTTTTCCATTAACTTTTCTTTTAATTCGTAAGCTTTATCGTTAAATTTATCGGAGATAGGCAATATTTTTGCTTGTACAGGAGCTAACCAAGTTGGAAACTTTCCTGCAAAATGTTCAATTAAAATACCGATAAATCTTTCCATAGAACCTAAAATTGCTCTATGAACCATTACTGGTCTTTTTTTCTCACCGTCAGAATCTATATAAGTCAATTCAAATCTTTCAGGCATTTGGAAATCCAATTGAATAGTTCCACATTGCCAAGTTCTACCTATTGCATCTTCTAAGTGGAAATCTATTTTAGGACCATAAAAAGCTCCGTCACCTTCGTTAATTGTATAATCAAAATCTTTACTATCTAAAGCATCCTTTAAACTTTGAATTGCAATTTCCCAATCTTCATCGCTTCCCATTGAATCCTCTGGCCTAGTTGATAGCTCTACACTATATTTAAATCCAAATACAGAATAAATATAATCACATAGATCTATAACTTTAGAAATTTCATCTTTGATTTGACTTTTTAACATAAATATATGAGCATCATCTTGAGTAAAGGATCTTACTCTAAATAAACCATGTAAGGCTCCTGATAGCTCATGTCTATGAACTAAGCCCATTTCTCCTAACTTTAACGGAAAGTCCCTATAGCTATGCATATTGCTTTTATAAACTAAAATAGAACCAGGACAGTTCATTGGTTTTATAGCGTAATCAGCATCATCTATTTTTGTAAAATACATATTTTCTTTGTAATGATCCCAATGACCTGATTGGTGCCATAGACTTTCACTTAAAATAATTGGTGTATTAATTTCGCCATAGCCTTCTTTAATATGCAAGTCCTTCCAGAAATTTTGTAATTCATTTCTCAAAATCATACCGTTTGGATGGAAAAATGGAAAACCTGGACCTTCTTCATGAAAACTAAATAAATCTAACTCTTTTCCTAGTTTTCTATGATCTCTTTTTTTAGCTTCTTCTAAAAAATCAAGGTATTCTGTTAATTGTTTTTGTTTTTCAAAAGTAATACCATAAATTCTTTGTAGCATCTTATTGTTTTCATCACCACGCCAATATGCTCCTGCAATACTTAATAATTTAATTGCCTTAACTTTTTTGATTTCATAAAGGTGAGGACCTCTACAAAGGTCTGTAAATTCGCCTAATTTATAAAATGATATAGTTTCATCTTCAGGTAAATTTTCAATAAGATCAACTTTATAAATTTCACCTTTTTCCTTAAAGTAAGCTAAAGCTTCATCTCTTGGCATTTCATATCTTTCCATTTTAAGGCCTTCTTTTGTAATTTTTTTCATTTCTGCCTCAATTAATGGTAGGTCTTCATCTGTAAAACGGTGCTCAGTATCAAAATCATAATAGAAACCATTGTCTATTGCTGGTCCTATTCCAAACTTAACATCTTTGAATAATCTTTGTACTGCTAGTGCCATAATATGTGCTGAAGTATGCCAAAATATTTCTTTTCCTTCAGGATCTTCTATTTTTACAAATCTAACGTTAGAATCCTTTTTAACCGGTTCTTGCATTCCCATAATTCTATCATTAACTACAGCACCTAATACAACTCTTGCCAAACCTTCAGAAATATCTTTTGCAATATCCCCTACTAAAACACCTTCCTTATATTCTCTAACAGAATTATCTGGTAAAGTTATTTTTATCATAATTACCTCCAAAATTTAATTAAATTAAATAATAAAAAAATCTTCCATTCCTACTATAAAATAGTAGGGACGAAAGATTCGTGGTTCCACCCTAATTGCTTCTCAATTAAATAATTAGCTCCAGATTAGTATTCATAAATTCATTTACTTAAAATAGATTTCAGCCAGGTCTATTTCTCTCTAAAAGTTTAAATTTACTACTTGGATCCTTCAACGCTTTATATATTATTTACAAGGTATTCAAAATCAACTGTATTTTGTTCCCCTGTTTTCATATTTCGTAAAGTATAAAAATTATTTTTAACTTCATCTTCACCTATAACAATAACATAAGGAATGTTTAACTTATCTGCATAATTAAATTGCTTCTTAAGTTTTCCACCCTCCATATAGGCTTGAACTATTTTATCATTTTTTCTTAACTTAGTCAATAATTCAATTGCTTCACCTTCATAGCCCTTCATTGGTAAAATTATTGCATCAAAAGGCATTTCTACGTATATATTTAATAAATCAGCTTCTTTTAATTGGTAATATAATCTAGTTAAACCTATACTAAGTCCCACTCCTGGAAGTTTTTGCTTAGTATAATTTCCTGCTAAATCATCATATCTTCCACCTGAACAAATCGATCCAAGACTTTCATAGCCAGGAATTATCGTTTCATAAACAGAACCTGTATAATAATCTAAACCACGAGTTATACTGAGTTTAATTTCTATATTCTCTTTATTTACTCCATAGGCTATCATATTATAATATACTAATTCCAGCTCCTTAAGTCCCTCATTAAATAAATCATTTTCAATTTTTAAATTCTTTAAATATTCTAATATTTCTTCATTAGTACCATTAAAATATAGAAAATCCAATAATTTATTTACCGCTTCTTCAGATATATTATTTTCAACTAATTCTTTCTTAACATTATCTACTCCGATTTTTTCTATTTTATCAATAGTTCTTAAAGCAAAAACAAAATCTTTTATTCCTAAATATTCAAAATATCCATTTAAAACCTTTCTGTTATTAAATAAATATTTAAAATTTTCCAACCCTAATTTATAGAATATTTCTGCCATTACAGAAGGAATTTCAGCATCATTATAAATGGAAATATTATTATTTCCAATAACATCTACATCACATTGGTAAAATTCTCTATACCTACCTCTTTGATTTCTCTCTCCCCTATAAACTTTTCCTATATGGTATCTTCTAAAAGGAAAAGTTAAATCATTAAAATGTTGAGCAACATATCGTGCTAAAGGAACAGTTAAATCAAAACGTAGTCCTATGTCAGTATCTCCCTTTTTTAATGTATAAACTTGCTTAGTTGTTTCTCCTCCACCTTTAGCAAGTAGAATTTCTAATTTTTCCATAACCGGAGTATCTATAGGTAAAAAAGCGTACTTTTTAAAAGTATCTTCAATAATATTTTTCATTTTATTAAATACTACCTGCTCCTCAGGTAATAACTCCATCATTCCCGGCAAAACACTTGGTTGAATTATACTCATATTAACCTCCTAAAATTCCTATAATTGAACCTCTATCTATAAAAGTATCAACATTGGGATAATAATAATTAATTTTTTCTTTTTCTAAAATTTTTCTTAACTCTTCATAGTACTTATATTTTTTTATATTACCATAAAAAATTATTTCATCTTTTCCTATACTACCACAAGTTCCTCCTATAAAACCAGTATTGTATCCTGGTAAATCTATAAAATTTGGAGGAAGTAAATATGATTTTAATCCAAGAGAAGAAAATTTTTTATGGAGTTTTATATCACTTGTTATAACTGTATTTTCTTTAATAATCATAGATGAGCATTTAGAATACCCTTGATTAACCATAATTCCAGTATTTTCCTTATCGAGTAAATCTTTCAAATTCTCATCAATAAAATCCTTTTTATAAAAATAATAATTATTTAATCTTGAAACATTTAGCAAAATATCTTTAGGATACTTTAAACTTAACATAGACTTAGATTTAATGACATTAATATTATATTTTTTCAGCTTATTAATATAATAGTCATAATATTTATTATAAACTACAAAACTATTGTAATCTACAGGATGAATAACCATATCGGGATGATCATCAACAGGAATATCCAAATCCTTGCATTTAATTGTTTCAATATAATCGATTTTCAAATCATTAAGTAAATTTTTAAACTGTTGAGATGATTTATAACTTATAATTACTGCTTTTACTCTTTCCTTAAAAATGAAGGGATTCATTTATTCCCCCAATATAAATAGCTGTAGTATCATCAGTTTTAATAAACCTAGGAAATTCATTTAAATATTTATCATTATTTTGTTTTTCTAAAATAGTAAATAAAACTTTGTTAATTGAAAATATTTTTAAATCTAAAAACAATTTTTTTAAATCAGAATAAATATTTAAGGTATCATAAGCCTGACTAAAGCCATCACTACAAATTATAACTCCATTAATTAATTCTTTTTTTATTTTGCTATAAAAGCCATTTTTTATACCAACACCAGTAGTATCTAATATCCAGTAACCTTCTTCCTTATTTTTTAATAATCTATTATTTTTAAGTTGGTTAATGGTTTCTTCATGTTCTCTACTTTCAAGAATACTTATATTTTCCCTATTAGAAATACTTTTCATTTTGTCTATTACTTTTTTATCAAGTTTTTCAATATCCTTTGACTTAAACGCTTTAATAGTATCATCTAATTCAATTAAAACACTACAATCTCCCAATGAATATATTTCACAATAATCATCTATAAATCTTACAATAGAAATTGCTGCAGAAACATCATTAGCAATATACTCATTTTTAAATTTCGAATTTAAAGTATTTTTTAATGCATTATTTAAAGCATTGGAAATAGAAATTTTGTTATTATAAAATTCATTAGAAAGATTTATTTTAAAATCATTGACAAATTTATGAACAATAAAGTTACAATTATCCATTTTTTGAATTGTTGATGCTCCATCTATAACAAAAGCAAAATTATTTGAAACAAAGTAAGTATCTTCGTTATATTCTTTTTCAGTGTAATTTACAATTTGTAAGAAATTATACATATTTTTTCTCCCAAAACTTTTTAAATTTATATTTGACATTATTTAAAAGTTATTGTATCATAAATTGGTAGTCAATTGTACTACTCGCCCGGATAGCTCAGTCGGTAGAGCAGAGGACTGAAAATCCTCGTGTCGCTGGTTCGATTCCGGCTCCGGGCACCAACAAATGCGGAAGTGGCTCAGTGGTAGAGCATCGCCTTGCCAAGGCGAGGGTCGCGAGTTCGAATCTCGTCTTCCGCTCCATATGGCGGCATAGCCAAGTGGTAAGGCAAAGGTCTGCAACACCTCTATCCCCAGTTCAAATCTGGGTGCCGCCTCCATAAGAAAAACAACCCCTTAAACTACAATGTTTGAGGGGTTTTAGTTTCTTAAAGGTTGCAGTAAGGTTGCAGTAAAATTATTATTATAAAAAATGATATGGAATAATAGTCAATCCCATATCATTTTCTTTTTTTATGTTCAATTATTTATTAATTCATTTCTTTGTGATTTTACTACTGTTTTATAGATTGTTTTACCATCTTTTTCATAGGAATTGGTTCTTATGCTTCCCTCTAATCCCACTAGCTGACCTTTCTTAACATAATTACCAATTAATTATGCAATCTTTCCCCATGCTATTATTACAATAAAATCTGTAGTAGACAGTCCTTTACTTTAGGCTTCTTGCTTTTTATTTTTATATAGTCCCTTATCTACTGTTAATTTGAAACTACTCCTAGAATTTCCTGTTCCTGACCCATATCTAAACTCTGTATCCTTTGTTGGTTGTCCGATTAAAACAAGGTTATTCATTAGATTCCTCCTTATGAACTAATTTTTCTAACTTTCTTAATGTTTTTTTAATAATTTTTTAGTAATTCTGTAATGACTTTGATATATGATAAATATAAAAATATTAGGAGAATTTTATGATTACTGACAATAAGAAAACTAAGGGCATTTTTTCTGCAAATGTATTGAAATGGATTGCAATAATGTCTATGTTATGTGACCATATAGCAGTTGGTTTAATAGACTATATAATTGAAAACCCCACCAACTTCAATAGTTCACTATTAGTAAATCTTCAATATTGGTCTGATTTATTACACTTAATTGGTAAAATAGCATTTCCTATTTTTGTTTTTCTGATTGTTGAAAGTTTTTTTCTAACTAAAAATCGTAAGAAAATGACCATAAGATTATTTATTTTTGCTATAATTTCTGAAATATTCTTTGATTTATGCTTTTTTAATATACCATTAGAATTTACATATCAGAATATATACTTCACCTTGTTACTAGGATTTATAGCCATGTGGTTATCTGAAACAATTAATGACAAGATCAATCTTCCTACAATATTAACAATAACAGTGAAAATAATTATTTTTATACCTTTTATGATACTTTCATTAATTATACATTCCGACTATTCTTTTTTAGGAATATTTGCTATTTTAATTTTTTATTTATTTAGAAATCAAAATAGACTAAATAGGGTATTGGCAACCTTAATAGCTTTTTTTGCAGATTCAGGTATTGGCTTAAATAGACCTGTTTATTTAGCAATAATTCCTATATTCCTCTACAATGGTAAAAGAGGAAAACAAAACAAATATTTCTTTTACAGTTTTTATCCCCTTCATCTATTTATCATTTATTTAATACGTAATATATTCATAGGTTAATAAATTATGATTATTAACTTACTGGAGGAAAATAAACGGATTTTATTATTTTTATAATAGGGTTTTTATTATTTATTAATGCTATAATAAAAAAGAAATAAGATAACATCAGGAATTTTAATAGGCGTTTCTTTAATATTAGTTTTAACAGGACTATTGATAGCAAAAGAAACAACCAAGAAAAATATTATAGAAGATATAACAAAAGAAACTAAATCTGCAGATGAAACAAATGCTAGTAAATTAACCGATAATATAGAAATGGTTCTAAAAACTGAAATTCAAAAAAACAAAGAATCTCATTCTGATTTTAAAATAGGAGATATAAAATTTAGCATTCTTCAGGTACACTACAAATGGCACTAGAAATTGGTTAATAAAAGTTAAATTTAACAAAGAAACTATAGAAAAAATAGATTTAGATACTTTTTATGTAACTAAGTTTAAAGATATAGCTGATGAATATAATATTAAACCTAACTATGAAAAATAGTTTGATAAATATTATAAATAGATTTTTTAATTAGTCTGTTTATTTTTAGAAAGGAATATTTAATGAAAAAGAAATTATTTTTTTTATGTCTAATTACTACCCTATCTTTAGTATTAATAGCTTGTAGTAATAATAAAGATAATTTAGATTCTAAAAACACTTCTAAATCCTCAATTGAAACAAAAATATCTATGAAAGATGATACTAGAATAATTGGTGGAGAAGAAACTGGAACAGGAAAAGTTAATTTAGTTAATGAATCTGGTTCAACTGAAAACGGGAATATCTTATATGTAATGTACCAAGAAGATATGATTTTAATGCCATTGGGATTAGAATCTGAAGGAATGGATGGAAGTAAACCAACTATTATTTACTTAGATGGTGAAGTACTTGGACAGGAACAGTTATCAGATTCTCAAACAAGTATAGAGTTAAGGGGTGATGCTTTAGAAAAAGGAATTCATAATGTTGAATTTATACAAAAAGATGGTGAAAATGTGACTTTTTATCACATAGCAAATTATGAAGTTAAATAAAGGAGAATGATATGAAAAAGAAAAAAGTATTAAGTTTAGTATTGGCAGTAACTATAGGTTTATCAACTTTAATTCCTAATGTCGCTTTAGCTAATACAAAAGATTTAAATGTTACAAGAATATCAGGGAAAGACAAATATGAGACTTCTGTTGAGACTAGTAGAAAAACATTTGATAGTTCTAAATATGCAATAATAGCAAGTGGTGAAGTTTTTCCAGATGCATTAGTAGGAGGCACTCTTGCAAGTCAAGTTGAAGCACCAATATTTTTAACAAGTAAGAATTCTATTTCCAAAAATATTTTTACTGAAATGAAAAGAATAGGTGTTGAACATGTATTCATTCTTGGTGGAACAGGTACAATTTCTTCTATGGTAGAAAACAACATAAAAAAATTAGGTTATAATGTGGAGAGATTAGCTGGTAAAGACAGAGTAGAAACAGCTACAATTATTGGTGAAAAAAGACTTGCTCTTATGGGGGATCATAAACAAGGAATGCTACCAGCAGCTGTAAATGGAGTATATTTTGCAGATGCCTTATCAGCTGCTCCATTAGTTGGACAAATGTTTAGTGATAAGGATACTCCTTTAACGTATCTAGTCCCATATATGACTTCTATGGTTAAACCAGGATTTTCAATGGTTTTTGGTGGAACAAGTTCAGTTCCAAAAGGAATTGAAGAATATAGATATGCTGGATCTGATAGATATGAAACAGCTGTAAAGGTTGCAGATGCATACCCTATTCATTTAAATAAAGAAATTGAAACAATTGTATTAGTTGATGGAACAGAGTTTCCAGATGCTTTGTCTTCAGCACCAGTAGCAAGTATAAACAATGGAGCAATTTTATTAACTCATCCTACTAATTTTACTAAAGTTACAAAAGACTATATAAATTATAATGACAACATTAAAAATGTAATTATAGTTGGTGGAGAAAATTCAGTATCTAAAAATATTGAAAAGGAATTAAAAGGTGAAGTTACACCACCTATAGTAGAAGAAAATAATTTTGATAAATTAGATAAGGGCCTACAAGCATATCTTTATTTAAATATTGCAAATGATAGAAGATTAAACGAATATAAAGATCTTGGTTGGTTATCTTTCTATTATGAATATGATGCCAATTATGTATATTGTCATTTAACAGGTAATGCAGGTTCAGGGCATCCAATTTATCGTTTTGAGATTAAGAACGATAGAGTTACTTATTTAGATGCAGTTATATCTCGTGCAATGGAAGGCTATGAAACTGTTAAACCACAACCTAAAACAATGACAAAGAGCGAATTATATAATGAATATTTAAAATATAAATCAGAATACGATATAGCAGCAAAAAAAATAAAAGAGATTGACCACTCAAATCCAAATCTTATAGAAATCTTTAATGAATTTTATGATAATCCTTTTGGATATAATCCATCTGGATATAACAGATAAAAGATAAATAAAAAAAGCCCCTTATGTTGACAGGCATAATGGACTTTAGAGTATAAGGATATATAGATATACATTCCTACTCCCAAGTAGAATTATATCATATATCCCCTTTTTTATGAAGGAGGATATTATGGCCAAGAAAAGAAGTAAATCTAATGGTAATGGAACTGTCTTTGTAGAATTAAGAAATAATAAGAAGTATTAAAGGCACAATTAATTATAGGAACCAATGAAGATGGCAGTCCTAAAAGAAAATCATTTTGTGGTTATGATATAGATAATGTTGTTAAAAAAATGGAAGAATATAAATTTAAATTAAATTTAGGTTTAATATCATCCACCAGTGAAATAATCTTAGAACAGCAAAAAACCATTTTCGAAAATGGTTTAGGTAAACCTTTAGAACCAAGAAGGCTTTCAAGATTTTTTGTGGGAGTGTAAAATAAACTATTTGGTTAAATTCTAAAAATACAGTAATACTCGTTATATTTAAAAGAGTATTACTGTATTTTCTTCTATTAATCTTTGTCTCCAAATACTAAATTAAGTAAAATTGTACAACTTATCATGGATAAAAAGAATATTAATCTATGAATAATATAACTTAGAGTAATTTCTCCATTATAATATTCAATTATAAAAAAGATAATATCTAGAATAATTATAATTAACGCTGTTAAAAAAATGTTTCTTTTAGCTTTTTTAGAAAGTATAAATTTCCTCATATCTGTTAAAAAATCTCCTAACATTTTATACAATATAATTTTACTTTCTAATTGTAAATTTAGTGTTTAAAATGGGTAAAATTTATAGATTAATATTAATCCAACTCCTGTAATTAATAATCCAATAATTATTAAAGGAAGGGTAAATCCTCCCCATGCTTTTTTGTTCGTTATAGCCCTAAATTTAAAATTTTTTCTTCCTAGAAATAAGAAAAACAAGCCGATTATTGTTATTATGACAGATATTTGAAAACTATCTAATTTCATCCATAATCCCCCTTAATTTTAGATATTCTATTAAAATAAAATTGACATATAATTATATTTATATGTCAATTTATCTGTATTTATAGTGATGTGGTTTTCTATTTATAAGCAGGAAATTAAATTTTATTTAAATCTTCATCTATTACTTTATTAATTAACCTGTCTAGTTCTTCTGGTTTTAATCCCGTAAAGTCTTTAATATCCAATCCTCTTTTTCCTAGGTATATTTTTCCAAAGGTTATAAGTATGTCTTCTTCTAATTTTCTTTTATCAGCACGTAATTGTTCCAGTCTTTGTTTTAACTCTTCTTCTTGAATAACAATTTCTCTATATTCTGACATTTCAATACCTCCTTGAAATTAATATATTAGCTAGTTTCCTAGTTATAATATACCCAAATGCACATTAAGATAATTATTCAAGGGTTATAAATTTATTTCTTAACAATAGCAGAAAATATACTTACAATTTCAATTTCATAATCCCAAACTAACTTTTTATTATCTAATTTTTTATCCTACAGTCTATTCTTTTTTGCTCTAGAAGAAACTCTTCATTTGGTACATGTTCGATTACGGTATTTGAAATTGCCGCATCAACAGAACTATTTTTTAATGGTGTTTTTAAAATATCACTTCTGATAAACTCTATTGATTTTTTTGTATTTTTATTTTTAGCAAAATCAATAAAATTTTCATCTCTATCTATACCAATAAATTTTCTATCCTTATTTAACCAGTTTTCTAATTTAAAAATAAGTGTACCTGGTCCACACCCCATATCTACTATTATTTTCGAATTTTTAATTCTAAGACTGTTTAAAATAATATCTTTTTTATCTTCTTGAAATCTAGAATCCCTAGATCTTTCTAACATTAAAATACCTTGTATCTTTTCTGACCATATAGTACTAAGCATCTTTTCTCCCTATTATTTCTCTGTACTTATAAGTATCTCTTCTCCATCGCTTATTAAAATTATATCTCCTGATATATCTGTTCTATAAATTTCAATATTTTGTTTTTTCAGTCTATCTACTGCCTCTTTATGAGGATGTCCATAGATATTATCCCTACCAACAGATATTATTCCATATTCAGGGTTAACTTCTTTTAAAAATTCTTCTGATGAAGCTTTCCTACTTCCATGATGTCCTACGTGAAGAATTTTAGCATCTATTTCTTCTCCTGTGTACATTAATGTAGATTCTTCTATTTTTTCTGCATCACCAGTAAATAACAGGGAATTTTTACCATGGTTAACCTTTATAGCTAAGGAATTATTATTAGTATCAAAATTATATGCTGTTGGTCCTACTATTTTAAAATTTGCTTCTCCAAATTCAAAGTTATCCCCAACTTTTGGAATTATTACATTAATATTTTTATTAGTATAGGAATTTACAAAACTTTCATATATTTTACTGTTTACTTCTTCTTCATTCCTAATAATATTTTTAACTTTAAATTTATTTATAACTCCTACTAGTCCACTGATATGATCACTATGAGGATGAGTTGCAATTACATAATCTATTTCTTCTATACCTAGTTTTTCTATATAGCTTACAACTTTAGACGAAGCGTGCCTTTCCCCACCATCAATAAGTATGGATTCTTCCTTTGATATTAGTAAAGTACTATCTCCTTGTCCTACATCTATAAAATGTACTTCTAAATCTGAATTAATATTATCTGCAAGATTTTCTGTTACTGTTATACCACCAAAGGCTGTAATAATTAATGCTATTAATAATGATATAATCTTTTTCTTAGTTATTTTTTTCATATTATCACCTTTTAGAGTATAGCATATTTCTTCTAGACAAAAAAATAAAGCCCCAAGGCTTTATTTTAAACTGTTTTCTTTTGCTGTAACTAACTGTTCCATTAATAATGTTGAGGTGATTTTACCAACACCACCTAGTCTTGGAGTGATTCCTTTTACAAAATCTTTTAAATCTTCAAAATCAGCATCACCAGATAATTTACCATTTTCATCTAGGGAAACTCCAACATCTATTACTATTGAATCTTCAGTTAAGGAATCTCTTTTTAAACTTTTTGCTCTACCAGTTGCTGTTACAACTACATCAGCTTCCTGTAATATTTTTTTAAGATCTTTTGTTTTTGAATGACAGATTATAGGAGTACCATTTTTCCCTAAAACCATCATAGCTAAAGGTTTTCCTAGTACCATTGACCTATTTATTATTGCTACTGTCTTACCAGTTAAGTCAATATTGTAATATTCTAATATTTTCATTGAAGCAAACGGTGTTGCTGGTTGAAAACTAGTAAAATCCCCTTGGAATATTTTTGCTAAGTTTAATGGTGACATACAGTCTACGTCTTTTTTCCATGATATTGTTTCTTGAATTAATTCTTCATCAATATGTTTTGGTAAAGGTCTAAACAAAATAATTCCTGTTACAGAATCATCAACATTAAGTTTTTCCATTTCGCTTTTTAACTCTTCTGTTGAAATATTTTCGTTTAAAACAACCTGTTGGATATCTATTCCATATCCATCACCTTTTTTTAATAAACTTTTTTCATAAGAAATATCATTAGGATTTTCACCCACTCTTACGATTGCTAATTTTGGTCTAGCACCTTTATCTGCTAAAACTTTTACCCTAGAAATAATATCTTCTTCTAGTTCTTTTGCTAATTCATTCGAACTTAATATAGCTTCCATTTTGACCTCCTAAATTTTATTCTCTCTAATTCCATTGTATCTAAATCCAAAATAACAAAACTTTTATCATCACCATATCTTGGATAACTTGGACTTCCTGGATTTATAACCCATACACCATCTACAACATCGTTAAAGTATACATGTGTGTGTCCGTATAATGCTATTTTAGCATTGGCTTTTTTTGCTCTTTGGACAAGTTTATCTACACCTCTGTATACATTATATCTATGACCATGAGTTATAAAAAAATCTATACCATTAAGGTTTATAAAAAGATCTTCCAATTCATTAGTAGCTAAGTAATCATTGTTACCTTTTACCACATAGGAAATTTTATTTGTAATTTGACCAATATCTCTACCATCATCAGAAAAATCTCCTAAATGAATAATTAAATCGATATTATGTTTTTTAATTTCTTCAATTACATTATTGAAACTCCCATGAGTATCACTAATTATAGCTACTTTCATTTAACACATCCACCAATAATATTTTTAATTTGTCCAAAGCTTTTGCCCTATGACTTAATTTGTTCTTTTCATCTAAACCTAGTAGCGCAAATGTTTTTGTATATCCTTTTGGAATGAAAATTTTATCATATCCAAATCCACCTTCACCCATTTCTTCAGGTGCTATACTTCCTTCACATATGCCCTCAACAATATATTCTTTTCCCCTATTATCTATTAATACTAGTACTGTTTTAAAATATGCTGTTCTATCTTCAATATTTTCTAAAGCCTTTAGCATTTTTAGCCTATTGTCTTCTTCTGAACAGTTTTCACCTGCATATCTTGCTGTATGAACTCCTGGTTCACCATTTAAGGCGTTAACAAAAAGTCCTGTATCATCAGCAAGAGTATATCCACCAATTTTTTGATGAATATACTCTGCTTTAATTTTAGCATTACCCTCTAATGTATCAGCATTTTCTTCTATATCCTTAATTGATATAATATCAGATATACTTAAAACTTCAATATTTAGTTCTTTTAAAATATTTTTTATTTCTTTTACTTTTCCCTTATTATGAGTTGCTAATACTAATTTTTCCATTTTCCACCTAGCTAATTTTTTTCAAAATCATTTCATTGAATTTTTGAGGATTCCCCTTACCTTTTGATGCTTTCATACATTGTCCTACTAAAAATCCTAGGGCTCTGTCTTTACCATTTTTGTAATCATTAATAGACTCTGGATTATTTGCTAAAACTTCATCTACTATTTTTTCTAATACAGAATCATCATTAACTTGAATAAGTCCCTTTTCTTTTACATATTCTTCTGGGTCGAAATTTTCTTCAAATAATTTTCGTAAAACTTTTTTACCTGTATTGTTATTTATATCCTTGTTTTTAATTAATTTTAAAAGTTTAGCAAAATTTTTACTTTCCATTTTTACTTCTTCAAATTCAATTTCCGCTTCTTTTACTCTACGTAAAACATCAGACAATAACCAGTTACTAACTAATTTAGGATCTTGCACTTCTTTTGCAACAATTTCAAAATAACTTGATAGATACTTATTTCTTGATAATATATCTGCATCATATTCTGAAATATTGTATTCTTTAACAAATCTTTTCATAAGTTGAGAAGGAAGTTCTGGCAAATTGTTTTTTATTTCCCCAATTAAACTATCTTCTACAAAAGTTATAGGAATATCACCTTCTACTGAAAATCTATAATCACTACCTTCTTCTTTTCTTCTCATTACAACTGTTGAATTACTAGCATCATCCCATCTTCTAGTTTCTTTATATCCAACATCTTTATTTTTCATCATTTCAAGGTGTCTTTTTTCTTCGAAAATTATTGCCTTATAAACTGCTTTAAAGGAATTTAAGTTCTTAATTTCTGTAATTTTTGTTTTAAAATCGCTATCTTCATCTAAAATATTTATATTAACATCACATCTTAGAGAGCCCTGCTCCATTTTAACATCGGATATTCCAATGAATTTTAAAGTTTCCTTTAAATTTTCTAAAAATTCCCTAGCTTCATCTGCATTTGACATTTCAGGTTTGGAAACTATTTCAATTAAAGGAACTCCTGCCCTATTATAATCTAGTAAGGTATTTCCCTCTTCATTGTGAATTGATTTTCCTGTATCTTCTTCCATATGAATTCTAATAAGTCCAATTTTTTTAATTCCTTCGTCTGTATGAACTTCTACATAACCATTTTCACATAAAGGCATGTCCTGTTGAGTAATTTGATATCCCTTTGTTAAATCCGGATAAAAATATTTTTTTCTATCCATTTTAAAACTATTTCTAATATCACAATTAAAAGATAAGCCTGCCATTATAGCATATTCTAATGCCTTTTTATTCATAACAGGTAGGGCACCTGGATGTCCTAAACAAACTGGACAAACATTTGTATTAGGAGCAGAACCAAATTCGTTTTTACATCCACAGAACATTTTACTTTTAGTAGAAAGTTCCACATGAATTTCTAGGCCAATTAAAGTTTTATAATTCATTAATTGTTACTCCTTTCATAATAATACGCTGCATTAAGTATTTCTTCGTCCTCATATCTTTTTCCAATAAATTGAATTGAACCTGAAATACCCTTCCTAACAGGTATAGATATACAACATAAACCACAAAGGTTCACTGGAACATTAAAAGTTCCACTATCATAAACTGATAAAGGATCTTCTACTCTAGAACCTAGTTCATATGGTAGATTAGTTGTTGTAGGAGTTAAGATAATATCAACTTTCTCAAATTGAGTATTAAATTCGTCTGACATTAGCTTTCTAACCTTTTGACCTTGCTTATATAATTTTTGATTATTTTCAGCAGCTAAAAATAATGTTCCCATAGCTATTCTTCTTTGAGTTTCTTCTCCAAAGCCTTCACTTCTAGTATTGATGTATAAATCATCTGTTGTTTCATATTCGTCAGTTAAGTATCCGTACCTTATTCCGTCAAATCTTGACATGTTGCTACTAACTTCTGAAGACATTACTACAGAATAAACAGATGTAGAATATTTTAAATACTTAAAATCCAACTCTATAATTTCAGCACCTAAAGATTTTATTTTACTTACTGCTAATTCATAATCCTCTTTAACTGTTTCTTCAATTTCAAATTTATCTAGGTCTATAACCCCTATTTTTTTACCTTTAAAATTATAATCTTCATTTATTTGGAAATTTACTTTTTCATTTAAGGTAGAGTTCATGTCTTTATTATCATAACCACCAATAATATTTGTCGTAGTAACAATATCTTCAACACAATTTGATAGTATACCCACTTGATCTAGGGTATTAGCCATAGAGGCAACTCCATATCTTGAAATTGTTCCATAACTTGGCATATAACCATATATATTACAATAAGACGCAGGTTGTCTTACAGAGCCACCACTATCAGAACCTAGGGATATTAGTGCCATTTCTGCTGCAACAGAAGCAGCTGATCCTGAAGATGAACCTCCTGGTATTAATGTATTATCTATAGGATTTTTAGTAGGACCAAAATATGATGTTTCTGATGAACTTCCCATAGCAAATTCGTCCATATTAACTTTACCTATTATTATTGCATCTTCTTTTATTAATTTATCTACAACTGTAGCATTAAAAATAGGCTCAAAATTTTCTAACATCTTTGAACCACAAGTCATTTTTAATTTATCGTAGGAAATATTATCTTTTAATGTAACAGGTATACCAAAAAGAGCACCGTGACTGTTATTATTATTCTTTTTTTCTATATTTTCAATTTGTCTAAAAATATCATCCTTATTAAAAGAAATAAAAATATTTAAATCTTTTTTTGATTCAATAGTCTCAATTAATTCACTATAGAATTTTCTTAAATCTAACTTACCTGAGATAAAACTACTTCTTAATTCATTTATATTCATTATTCAACAACCTTTTTCAATCTAAAATATCCATATTCTCTGTCTGTAGAATTTTTCAATGCTGTTTCTCTATCGACACTTTCTTCTACAATATCTTCTCTTAGAACAGAATTATGATTTGACACCATTTCAAGCATATCAACACCTTCTGTATCTACTTCCATAATACTATTTGCAAATTCTAAAACAGTATTAAATTTATTTTTCATTGTTTCTAGTTCTTCTTCTTTAATATTTAGTTTTGCTAAAGAATAGACTCTTTTTACTTCGTTTATATCAATCATAAGTTCTCCTAATTAAAATAATTTCTTATTAATTTTATCATATTTTTATTTGCTTTTCATTAAATTAGTAATACAGTGATAATAAAAACCAATTAAATTTTCCCAATGGAGTTTTCTCTTCCATAATAGAATAAATACTGTTGTGCATATCCTGCTAAATTACCAAATATATCATTTGCATATTTTCCAATATGCTTTATATTTGTTTCCTCTTTGATGTATAATTCTTCCATAACTCTTTTAATCCAAACATCAACAGGAAAAGTTTCACTTCGACCATAAGAAAAAAGCATAATACAAGATGCCACTTTTGGACCTACTCCTGGAAGTTTTTCTAGTTCCTTTCTTAATTCTTCACTATTTAAACTAACTGATTCCCTAATAGAAAAGTCATTA
Organism: Gallicola sp.; assembly: GCA_012841535.1. Lineage (GTDB taxonomy): Bacteria > Bacillota > Clostridia > Tissierellales > Peptoniphilaceae > Miniphocaeibacter. Next base: position 35,913 of record DUUN01000618.1, read on the forward strand.
TTGGCTATTAGCTTAGATGTTTCAATTATTCTTTTATCTCTAAAGCCAACTCTTGCCACTTCCCTTAACTCCTCTACTGAAACTTTAGATAATTTTTCTGCAGCTGGAAATGAAAAATAATCTTCTCCTTTAAAGTTTTCAATAAATTCGCCATAATTTCTGGAAATAATTTCAATAGATTTTTTAATTCTTGGAATCTGATTATTAGCCGAAATAATAAAAGAAATTATTGTTTCAAATTTTTCTTGATTTAATATTCTTATACCATATCCATAATTAACGGCATCTTTTATAGTTTTTTCTAAAGATAATTCCTTTTTTATATTATTATAATCTGTCTTTAAATCAAAATAATCAATCCATATATTATTAAAGTCATCTTCATTTGTATTATTAAATATTATTTCATCATTTTGTTGAGAAACATTAAGAACTCTTCCCTTAGCAATACAAGTATAGGAATTATCCTCTTCTTTTTTCCATCTAAAAGCTTGTCCACATTCAAATATGTGCTTTGGATTAAAATCATTATTATTTTTAATTATTATATTTTTATTTTTTACTTTATATTCCATATCTTCACCTAAAAAAGTCATAATATGAATTATATCACATTATGACTTTCAAATTTAATACCAACCTCTAAGTTTCATTACTTCAGCAACTTTTTTAACAGAAAACATGTAAGTAGCTTCTCTGAAAGATACTTTATAGCCATCTTTAATTTCCAAAACATTTTCAAAAGCAGTTACCATAGCATTTTCCTGTTTTTTTGCTATTTCTTCTTCTTCCCAATAATATCCATAAAGATTTTGAACCCATTCAAAATATGATACAGTAACTCCTCCTGAATTAGCTAAAATATCCGGTACTACAACTATATTTTCCTTATTTAAAATTTCATCTGCTTCTAAAGTAATAGGTCCATTTGCAGCTTCCACAATTATATCTGCCTTAATTAATTTTGCTTCCTTAGCGGAAATGGCATTTTCTAAAGCTGCTGGAACAATTAAATCTATATTTAAACTCCAGAAATCGTCCATGGATATTTCTTTAGAATTTTCAATATTTTTTAACATCCTATGTTCCTTCATACTGGAACTTAATTCTTCAAATGATAAACCTGAATCTTTATATATTGCATATGTTCCTTTTGATGGATGGTACTCTGAAACAGCAACTACTTTAGCCCCTAATTCCTCTAAATATTTTACAACAAAACTACCAACATTTCCAAAACCTTGTACAGCTACTTTTGAACCTTTTAAATCTTTACCAATACTCTTAAAAGTTTCCCTAGCTATTATGGCAACACCTAATCCTGTAGCTTCTGTTCTTCCTTTTGAGCCACCAAACACTATAGGTTTTCCAGTTATTACCCCATTTAAGTGTTCGCCTTTTATTGTAATATATTCATCTATCATCCAACTCATTATTTGTGCATTAGTTCCAACATCAGGAGCTGGAATATCAATATTTTCACCTAAATATTTATAAGTTTTCCTAATAAAGCCTCTTGATAATCTTTCTAATTCCCCTTGTGAAAGTTTAGAAGGATCTACTGCTATGCCTCCTTTTCCACCACCATAAGGAATACCTGTCACGCAACATTTAAAAGTCATCCACATAGATAAAGCTTTTACTTCATCTAAGTTAACTTGAGGATGAAATCTAATTCCTCCCTTACTTGGACCAACAGCTGTACTATGTGCTGATCTATAACCTTTAAAAACCTGAACTGTTCCATCATCCATTTTTACCGGAATGGAAACTTCAATAACCCTTTCTGGTTCCTTTAATAATTCATATATGGCAGAATCTAAATTTAAATTTTCGCATGCAGTTTTTAACTGTGTTTGAGCACTTATTAAGGGGTTTAACACCTCATTACTCATTATATCCCTCTTTCCTTTTTATTCGTCCTTTTGTTAAACTATTTTACTACATTAAATTAATCAAATCAATATTTTTATAAAATATCCTCAATATTAAAGAAAATATTTCCATCTTTATAAAAACATGGTATTCCTACTGAACCATTGTTCTTTACTTTATCAAATTCAGGATTATTATCTCTTATTAGCAAAAATCTTTTTAAATTAGGAATTGATTCTGTAATATTAATAAATTCATAATCAATATTTTTATTATCCAATTCTTCTAAAGCCGGAGGGCAATCTGGACATTTATCTGAGCCAAAAACTATTAATTTCTCCATTAAAACACAATCCTTTCACTAATATAATTAACAAGATCATCTATTTTTATTCTATCTTGTTTCATAGTATCCCTGTCTCTTATAGTAACTGAGTTGTCTTCCAAAGTATCAAAGTCTACTGTAATACAGAAAGGAGTTCCTGCTTCATCCTGTCTTCTGTATCTCTTTCCAATAGAGCCGGAAACATCAGTATCTACGTTAAATTCTTTTGATAGTAGTTCATAAACCTCATCACTTTTATCTGAAAGTTTTTTTGTCAATGGTAGAACAGCAGCTTTATATGGTGCAAGTGCTGGATGTAGATGAAGTACATTTCTTGTAGTTCCATCTTCTAATTCCTCTTCCTCGTAAGCATTACATAGGAACATTAAAAACATTCTATCAACACCTACTGATGGCTCAACACAATAAGGAATATATTTTTCATTGGTTTGTGGGTCTGTATAGGTAAAGTCAACTCCTGAACCTTCTATGTGTTGTTTTAAATCATAGTCAGTTCTGTCTGCTATACCCCATAATTCGCCCCAACCAAATGGATACAAGTATTCTATATCAGTTGTAGCTACACTGTAAAAAGAAAGTTCTTCCTCCCCATGATCCCTCATTCTAAGTCTATCTTCTTGTATTCCTAAATTTAATAAGAAATCTTTACAATAGGTTCTCCAATAATTAAACCATTCTAAATCCTCACCAGGTTTGCAGAAAAATTCTAATTCCATTTGTTCGAATTCTCTAGTTCTAAAGATAAAATTACCAGGAGTAATTTCATTTCTAAAGGATTTTCCTATTTGTCCAATTCCAAAAGGAATTTTTTTCCTAGAAGTTCTTTGTACATTTTTAAAATTAACAAAAATACCTTGTGCTGTTTCTGGTCTTAAATATAGTTCTGATGTACTATCTTCTGTTACCCCTTGGAAGGTTTTAAACATTAAATTGAACTTTCTTATATCTGTAAAATTATGTTTACCACATTTTGGACAACTAATATTTTCTTCTTCAATAATATTTTTCAATTCTTCATTTGTGTATCCATCTAAGCCTACAACTTCTTCATTTTTTTTATTTAAAAAATAATCTTCAACTAAATTATCAGCCCTAAATCTAGATTTACACTCTTTACAATCAATTAATGGATCTGAGAAACCACCAACATGTCCTGATGCAACCCAAACTGATGGATTCATAAGAATTGCTGCATCGACTCCTACATTATACTTACTTTCCTGTATGAATTTTTTCCACCAAGCTTTTTTAATATTATTTTTAAGTTCTACTCCTAAAGGACCATAATCCCATGTATTTGATAATCCTCCATATATTTCAGAGCCTGGATAAACAAATCCTCTCATTTTAGCAAGACTAACAATATTTTCCATTTTAATTTCCTTAGCCATAACTTCCTCCTAATAATTTATTATAAATAAAAAAACCCCCGTACCACTAGCTAAAGCTAGGGACGAAAGTTTTCCGCGGTTCCACCCTATTTACGACTTATGTCGTCACTTGATTAATGAACTCAGAGTTGCCCATTATAAAATATTTACTAATTTTCACCATCCATTAGTTCTCTAAAAAATATTTTTATAAATATTCCTCATCACTGTTCTATTGAGTTTATCTTAAATAATTAAAGGCATTCGATATGAATTATTCAAATATAATAAAATTTTATCTTAATTCTTTTCTATCTTCTTCTAAATCATTTAAGATTTCTTTTAGTCTGTCTTGAGTTGCCTGAAGCATTTCATCAACATAAGTTAATGATTGAGTCTTTAAAACCCTAGCATTTTCTTCTGCTTTAGAAACAATATCTTCTGCAAATTCATTTGCTTTTTTAGTGATTTCATGCTCACTTATCATATTATTAAATGTTTCTTTAGCATCATTAATGATTTTATCTGCTTCTTTGTTAGCTTCATCTTTTATTGCAGAAGCATCTCTTTCAGCTTCAGCTAATATTCTGTCTTTTTCCTCATTTACCCATTGAGCTTGTTTAATTTCTCCAGGTAATCCTTGTCTTATTTGTTGTAAAAGATGAAATACTTCGTCTGTATCCACCATAACCTTTTTAGAAAATGGTACTGTAGAAGCTTCGTCTAGTAAATCTTCTATTTCTTCAATAATTTGAAGTACATCCATACAAATACCTCCCAAATTTATAATTCTCTAAATATTATATATTAAAAACCGTTAACTTACAAGAATTTACTTATTCAAATACTTGATTTTTAACATTTTATAGGCTGCTTCTGGCACAAAACTCTCTACATCTCCTCCAAAAGAAATTACTTCTTTTATAATAGATGAGCTAACAAATGAATAGGGCACTAGACAACGATATGGAAACTCTTTTCCTAGTATCTAATGCTAAATATTCATTTGTTAGCTCATCTATTATAAAAGAAGTA
>DUUN01000386.1 GCA_012841535.1 Gallicola sp.
AATTTCAACATCCCATTTATTAATGGGCTAATTCTTTATGCTCTTTTTTAACCTTGATTAAAAAAGTTAATTATGCAATTTCCTCATTTAACTAAAAATCTCTATTTTTATAGAGATTTTTTTAATATTATGTTGACAAAATATTTGTGCAGTGATAATATAAAAAATAAGGAGAAAATTCTCCGAAATTAAAATTAATGGAGAATTAAACTCAATATAAAATATTGGAGGGGTAAATGTGGGAAATTTGCATTCTTTAGACACTTTAGTTTTAATTCTTTACTTTGCAGGTATGATTGGTATTAGTGTGTATTATTACAAAAAGATTGATAGTGCAGATAGTTTTGCTGTAGCTGATAGAAGTTTGACTATGCCAATTATGGTGGGTACGACTGTTGCGACTTGTATTGGAGCCAACTCTGCATTTGGTCAAGTTGGTATGATGCATACTCAAGGGATTGCATCTCTATATGTTCTATTAGCTTGGCATGTTGGATGGATAGCGTTAATTGTTATGGCAAAACCTTTGCGTGCATCAGGAGCATCTACGCTACCTGAATTTATAAAGATTAAATTTGGGTTAAGAGCTAAACAAATAGCTGGTGTAGTATCTTTAGTATTTCTAGTTAATGCCACAGCTGCTCAGGTTGCGGCAATAGGAACAATTTTTTCAGCTCTTGATTTAACAACTTTCAAGACGGGAGCAATAATTGGTGGAATTTTTATAATAATATATACAATCTTTGGTGGTTTATATGCTGTTTCTGTCACTGACACTCTTCAAGCAGTCTTACTTTTTTTTGGAGTAGCAATAGCAGTTCCTCTGATTGCTTTCTCACAAGCCGGTGGTATCACATACGTATTCAGTAATTTAGGGCCAGACAAATTAAATTGGACAGATTTTAATTTTGGAGAATTAATACCACTAATAATAGCTTATGCTCTAGCTGCTGGTTCCCACGCTGCATATTCTCAAAGGATTTTTGCTTCAAAAGATATTCGCACAGCATATTTGGGTAGTATAGTTTCGAATATCATAGGATTTGTGATTGGTGCTATGATAGCAATTGGAGCACTTACAATTCCATTTATTTTACCTAATTTGACAAATGGTGAAATGTTTATACCAGCAGTTATTTCAAATTTTATGCCTCCACTTTTAACTGGATTAGTATTGGCTTCACTTATAGGAGTAGTATTATCTACTGCTGATAGCTTTCTATTGTTAGTAGGTACAACATTCTCAAACGATATAATACTTGCTTTTAGACCAGAAACATCAGATGAACAACTTTTAAAAATCTCCAGGGCTACTACATTAATTGCAGGAGTTTTATGCATTATATTATCTTTATATGGAGGTAGTGTATTGAAATTATTTTCAACAGGAGCAGCAGCTTATGGTGCAGGGATGTTCTTCCCAATATTATTAGGTTGTTTTTGGAAAGATGCATCATCAAATGGAGTAATATCAGGTATGCTTATAGGATGTTTTTCAACAATTATATGGAATTTAACGCTGAAGTCTTCTACTGGCATTGATGGTGTTATTGTTGGCGCATTATTATGCTTAATTTCTATAATAGTAGTAAGTTTAAATGATAAAAATAAAACTAGAAAGGTGGCAGTGTAAATGAGAGAGAGTATAGGGGTTAATTTAAATGAAGATTTTGCTGAAAAGGTGTTATTACCAGGGACAGTAGATTCTTACTATAATGGATATACTGAATTGATTTATTTGAACAAGGCCTACGCATTAGTGCTAAATGAAACAAATATAATCGATGTAGAAGAAGCAAGATTAATTCTTGATGGGTTGAACAAGACAGAAGAATCATTGAAAGCTGAAGACTTAACAGGCCAATTAGAGGATTTATATTTTAATTTTGAACATGAATTTTTAGAAAACACAGGAGATGTTGGAGGGAAGCTACATGCTGGAAGAAGTAGAAATGATATACATTCTACCTTAACGAGAATGATTGTTAGGAAGAGAATATTAGATGTATCTAAAAATGTAATAGAATTTATGCAGACTATAAATGAAAAATCTAAGGAACATATCGACACTGTAATTACTGGTTATACACATCTTCAACCAGCACAGCCAATTACTTTTGGCCACTATTGTCAAGCAGTTACTGCATTTCTATCTAGATGCATGGAGAGATTATTCTTAGCTTATAGAATGACCAATCAATCTCCATTTGGAGCAGCTGCACTAGCGGGAACTGGATTTGATGTAGATAGAGAGCAATTAAGTAATCTTTTAGGATTTGATAAAGTATTAATTAATACACTAGATTGTGTTGCTTCAAGAGACTATATTCTAGATTTTGAAGCCGCATGTGCAATATTACTAAATGACATAAGTAGAGTAGCTGAAGATTTATATTTTTGGGGGACATATGAGAATGGAATAGTCAGGGTCCCTGGTGAAGTTTCAATATGTAGTAGTATTATGCCACAAAAAAGAAATCCGGTGTCTCTTGAATATTCAAGAGCTAAGTCTGGTCATGCATTAGCTGCATTTAATTCTTCTTTTACAACATTAAAGGGAATACCATATACTAATAGCATGGATGTTTTTGAAACTCCAACTTTATTATATCCTGCTGTTGACCACGTATTACAGACCTTATTATCTATGGACTTAACGTTTAAAGGTTTAGAGATAAATAAACAAAAAGCATTGAAAAATGCAAAAGTAAACTTAAGTACAGTTACAAACCTTGCAGATGAATTAGTAAAAGAATTTGGAATACCTTTCAGACAAGCGCATCATATTGTTGGGAT